>CANHLD010000090.1 GCA_947461325.1 Comamonadaceae bacterium | reverse complement strand
GCAATGATTTTTTTGGCCGTTTCAGGGGTCACGGCAACACGGGTTTCGCCCGCCGTGGTTTCGGCAGGCACGCCAATCAGCATGTTTATCTCCTCTACTCAATGGGCGAGAATCATCGCAGATTCACAACACGCCCAAAAAACAGGGATTTTGCACCATGACGTACCGTTGGAAGCCCAGTGTGACTGTGGCGGGCATCATCGAAAAAGAAGGCCGCTATTTATTGGTTGAAGAGCACACCCCCAAAGGCTTGATGTTCAACAACCCTGCCGGACATTTAGACCCGGGCGAGTCGCCGCTGCAAGCCTGTGTACGCGAAGTCTTAGAGGAAACTGCGTTTGCTTTCACGCCGACCGCACTGGTTGGCATTTACCTGTCGCGCTTTAGCAAACCGCCCACACCGGAGGATCCAGAAGAAGACATCACCTATTTGCGGTTTGCCTTCACCGGCACGCTCGGCGCGCATGACGCATCCAGACAGTTGGATACAGGCATTGTGCGAACCCTTTGGATGAATATTGACGAAATGAAAGCCAGCCAAGCGCGGCACCGCAGCCGTTTGCTGATCCGTTGCGCCGAAGACCACGCCAAGGGCATACGCCTGCCGCTGGACATGATTTACACCGATGACAGTGTGTTCATGCCGGGCGGTACGCCCTGATCAGGTGGTTTGCATTTCTGCGGCCGGGTTTTCTGATTGCATGACGTATTGAGCCCATGGCGCCAAACGCTGCGTATCGGCACGCAAGACTTCTTGTTTGACCCGCAAAATCTGGGTCGGGTGCATGGAGAAGTAGCGCAAACCCAAACCCAGCAACAATCGTGTCAAACTTGGGTCACCCGCCATTTCGCCGCATAACGCAACTTCTTTACCGGCAGCCGCGCCTTGCGCAATCGTGTTGGCCACCAAATTCAATATGGCAGGATGCAGTGGGTCGTACAAATGCGCCACTTGCTCATCGGCGCGGTCAATAGCGAGTGTGTATTGGATCAAATCATTGGTGCCGACCGACAAAAAATCAAAATGCTTGAGGAACAGTGGCAGGCTTAAAGCTGCTGCCGGCACTTCAATCATGGCTCCCACTCTTAACGGGCCGTATGGCACTGACTTTTTATCCAATTGCTGACGTGCAAGTTCCAGCAATTGAAAAGTTTGATGGATTTCCTGGGCGTGTGCCAGCATTGGTATCAACAAATTGACCTTGCCATGCACTGCGGCGCGCAATATGGCCCGCAGTTGACTCAAAAACATGCCCGGATCTGCCAGACTCCAGCGAATGGCACGCAGCCCCAGCGCTGGATTCAAATGTTCCTGGTCTTTGGCTGTGCGATCTAGGGGTTTGTCTGCGCCCACATCCACAGTTCGAATCGTCACCGGCAGGCCTTTCATGCCTTCAACCGCCCGTTTGTAGGCTTGGTATTGCTCTTGTTCGTCAGGCAACTTTCCGTCGCGCCCCATAAACAAGAATTCGCTGCGAAACAAACCCACGCCAACCGCACCCATTGCCAGCGCCGAAGGCGCGTCTTCCGGCAACTCGATATTGGCCAGCAAATGCACTTGTTGACCGTCGACAGTGACTGCCGGTGTATGCCGCAACCGCGCCAACCGCTCACGCTCCAACTCAGACTGCCTTTGTTTGAAAGCATATTCAGCCAGAATAATGGGGGAAGGGCTGACAATGATGACCCCCGCGTCGCCGTCAATAATCACCCAGTCATCTTGTTTGACCCATTGGCTGGCTTGGCGCGCACCCACCACTGCCGGTATGTCCAGACTGCGCGCCACTATGGCTGTATGCGATGTTTTGCCGCCGACATCGGTGACAAAGCCAGTGAATACGCCTTGCTTGAACTGCAGCATGTCCGCCGGTGACAAGTCATGCGCGATCAGCACCAGCGGTGCGTCATGGCTGTCATCCAGCAATTGGTCTTGGTGCCAGGTGTTGGGAGATTTGCGCTCCGTAGGTTGCGGCAATTGGGTGGTCAAGCCTTTCATGTGACGCAACAAACGCTCGACGACTTGTTCCAAATCCCCTTTGCGCTCTCGCAAATACACATCTTCCATGTCGTCAAACTGTCTGGAGACGACTTCGAGTTGCGAAGTCAAGGCCCATTCAGCGTTGTACAACCTGTCTGAGACCCAATGCCTGACACCGTCGGCGAGCATTTCGTCCTGCAACAGCATCATGTGCACTTCAAGCAGCGCGGCTAATTCAGGCGGTGCATCTTTGGGTACCGATTGGTGCAAACGCTGGACTTCTGCCATGACTGCATTTCGGGCTTGGCTGAAGCGGTTGAGTTCCTCTTCAATTTGCGCTTGCTGAATGAAATAGTGAGCCACATCCACGCGACTGCTGGCCACCAGCACTGCCTTGCCGATAGCAATTCCTCGCGCTACTGCTAAGCCGTGGATGGAGAAGGTCATGTCAGTGTCATTCGCCTTCGCCGAATTTGTCGTTGATCAAGTCGCGCAGTGCTTGCATGGCTTCAGCCTCTTGTTCACCTTCAGTCTCAAGCACCAATTCCGCTCCCAAGCCAGCAGCGAGCATCATCACACCCATGATGCTTTTGGCGTTCACTCTGCGCTCACCTCTTTGCAACCAGACTTGGCAGGGGAAACTGCCGGCCATCTTGGTCAGTTTGGCGGACGCTCTGGCATGCAAACCGAGTTTGTTGATGACGGTGATATTTGACTTCATACATTCCTGTGATTATTTTGTTGTTCTGCTGGTGCCGCTCAATTGCAGCACGCCCTGGGTACCGCCTTCTAAGGCGCGACTGGTCAAGTCTTCCAAGTTTTCATGCCGGTAACACACGGTGCGCAACAGCATGGGTAAATTGACGCCTGCGATCAAACTCGATTCATTCGCTTGCACCAAGCGTTGAGCCACATTTGAGGGGGTGGCTCCAATGACATCGGTCAACACCAGAATTTGTTGACCCGGCTCGACATCCAATAAGTGCTGCGCAGACGCAAATGTATCTTCCGGCGCTTCATCTGGCGGCACATCAATAGCGATGACTTCGCGCGTGCAATCCGGAAAAACATGCAAAGCACACTCCCGCAAGGCAGTGGCCAAAGGCGCATGGGCAATGATCAATATTCGAGTGGACATGAAAATGTTTTTCTGACTTGATTATCACCCTAGCTGCAGATGCTGTTGTTTCTCGGATGCGGCCTGCACAACTCCCCCGCCTTGTTCACGCCGCATGGCTTGATCTTGCTTGGTTCTTTTAGGGCAGAATAGGTTGATGAATTCACTGGACGGCATCAAAATTTTAGACTTGTCCCGGGTGTTGGCCGGGCCTTGGTGTACCCAAACACTGGCCGATTTAGGTGCAGACGTGGTTAAAGTCGAGCGCCCTGGTGTTGGCGACGATACGCGCGGCTGGGGTCCCCCTTTTTTACAAACTGATCAACTTACAGACAGCGCCGAGTCGGCCTATTTTTTAGGCGCAAACCGCAACAAGCGCTCCATCACCTGTGACTTATCCAGCGCTGCGGGCCAGCAATTGATCCGGGATCTGTCAGCCAAGGCCGATGTGCTGGTTGAAAATTTCAAAGTCGGTGACATGCAGCGTTATGGTTTGCACTATGAGGTGTTGAAGTCGATCAATCCCCGGTTGGTCTATTGCAGTATCACTGGGTTTGGTCAAACCGGTCCTTATGCAGATCGCGCAGGCTACGACTTTGCGGTGCAAGCCATGGGCGGCTTGATGAGCGTCACCGGTGAACGGGATGACGCAGGCGGCGGCCCGCAAAAGGTCGGTGTGGCTGTGGCAGATTTGTTCACCGGCATGTATGCCACCGTGTCGATTTTGGCGGCATTGCGCCACGCTGAGCGCACCGGCCAAGGTCAGCACATTGACTTGGCTTTGCTAGACACTCAAGTCGCCATGCTGGCCAATTTAGGGGCGAATTACCTGGTACATCACCCGCGTCAAGCACCGCCCGGTCGCATGGGCAATGCGCATGTGAATATCGTGCCCTACCAAGTGTTTGAAGTGGCCGCCAACGCGCAAGGTGCGCGTGATTTTCTGATTGTGGCGGTGGGCAATGACGGTCAATTTGCCAAGCTATGCGAGTGCTTGGCCAAACCCGAATGGGCTTTAGACAAGCGTTTTGTTCGCAACCAGGATCGGGTGCGTCACCGCGATGTGTTGATTCCTATGATCGCCGGGCAGTTGATGACACAAGGCAAGCAGCACTGGCTGACAATGCTGGAAGCCGCCAAAGTGCCTTGCGGCCCTATTAATAATTTGGCTGAAGTGTTTGCTGATCCGCATGTAATGCATAGGCAAATGGTTCAGCAGTGGCAGCATCCCCTGCAAGCTGATTTGTCACTGGTGGCCAGCCCGATCAAAATGAGTGCAACCCCGGTCAGGCAGTCGATGCCCCCTCCCATGTTGGGCCAACATCACAGCGAAGTTTTGAACGAGTGGCTGGGCATAGAGGACAACGAGGGAGCCTCACCCCCGTCATCAATCAAATCGTCTTAACCCTTGAACCTTACTCTTCGGTTCGGGTTTTATTTGTTGCGGAAGTTGTCGTGACAGTTTTTACACGTGCCCCCGGTGGCACCTACGGCAGCTTTCAGGTCATCTAACTTGCCTGTTTTAGTGGCTGCATTTAACTTGCCCACCTCGGCCATCATTTTGTCGGCGGCTTCTTTGAACTTGGCGTTATCTGACCAGACCTCGGGTTTGGCTTTGGTGTTTCCAGCCATGTCTGTACCCTCACCGAATGCGGCCCACGGCAGCTTTGACATGGCTTCAACCACCGCGGCATTGTCGGCTGCAGCCTTGGCGTCATAAGGGATTTTTCCTTGGGCCATCGCCGCTAAACGTCCAAAATGCTGGCCCATGACAAACAAAGCACTTTGGCGGTATTTGACCGCGTCCTCTGCTTTGGCAAACTGCGCACTCACTGGCAAAGTCATTGAGCACAGCAACCATGCTGCGGTCATCACAATTAGCTTTTTCATGCGGTTTCTCCTAGAGTTTTCCAAATATAGCGCATGATCATGTGCTAGTCACTCAGGTCTAGTACCATCAATTCATGGTTTATTTGTTTGTCTGCTCACTATGAATTCACTGGTCAAAGTCTGGGATTTGCCCACCCGCTTGTTTCACTGGGCTTTGGTTTTGGCCCTATCAGCCTCTGTCATCAGTGTGCTGGTGTTTGAGCACATGGTCTGGCACGCCAGATTCGGCTATTTAATCGCTAGCCTGCTCTCATTCAGACTGGTTTGGGGCTTTGTGGGCGGGTACTGGTCTCGGTTTGTCAATTTCAAACTCTCTTTCAAAGACAGCCTGGCTTACCTGCGTCAACCAGCGCACTGGGTCCGCGCAGGCCACAACCCTTTGGGCAGCTGGTCAGTGATCGTCATGCTATTACTGATTTTTTTACAATTGATCGCCGGTCTTGGCAGCGATGACGATGCCGGTTTTTCGGGTCCATTGACCCCACACATCAGCAGCACGTGGGTCAGTTTGGCCACCCGTTATCACACGGATGTGGGTAAATGGTTGTTGCTCTTTTGGGTGTTCCTGCATCTGGCTGCCGTTGCCCACCATGCGTTGATCAAAAAAAAGCCGCTGGTGAAAGCCATGCTCAGCGGCTATCGGGTGATGGCGCATGCCAACCCCTCTTCTGCCGACGCTGGCAAACACCGGTGGTTGGCAGTGCTGTTGTTTTCAATCTGCTCGGCAATTACCTACGTTTGTCTGAAGTTACTGGACACGCAGATATAGGGAAAGTGCTGCTGCACTTGCATACAAGTCAACAACAGCTTGGTTTTCCCCGTCTTTGACGACTCACTCAATGCTTGACTTGTGACAGCATGGTGTCAGCGTCGCTGACTTCAAATTTGCCCGGGCCTTCAATATTCAAGGTCTGCACTTTGCCGTCTTTGACCAGCATGGAATAACGGTTGGAACGCAGCCCCAAACCTTTGCCTGTGAGGTCTAAGGTCAGGCCTGTGGCTTTGGTGAATTCTGCATCTCCATCTGCCAACATGCGCACTTTGCCGACCGCGTTCAATTCACGCCCCCAAGCGCCCATGACAAACGCATCATTCACGCTGACACACCAGATTTCATCCACGCCTGCGGCTTTCAATTCAGACATCTTCTGCATATAACCAGGCACGTGTTTGGCTGAACAGGTGGGGGTGAATGCGCCTGGCAGTGCAAACAAGGCGATCGTTTTACCTGCGGAGGCTTTGGCCACATCCACTGGGTTGGGTCCGATGCTGCAAGCCTCGCCTTCAACGTCTGAATATTCCATTAATGTGGTGTGAGGAATGTTGTCGCCGACTTTGATCATGTTTTTGCTCCTTGTAAAAAGAAATGACCCACGATTGTGGGCCATTTATCGAAATACCGTTGTCAGGTTGACAAATACAACTTAAACCTCAGCAGCCTTTTCCACCAGACGGGTAGCTACCCAGTTCTTGGTTTTGGAGATAGGGCGGCTTTCGGTGATTTCGATCACATCACCGAGGTGATACTGGCCGGTTTCGTCATGCGCGTGGTACTTGCTGGACTTGCCGACGATCTTGCCGTAGAGCGCGTGTTTGACGCGACGCTCAACCAGCACAGTGACAGTCTTGGCGCGCTTGGCGCTGACAACTTTGCCGATGAGAGTGCGTTTGAGTGATGTTTTGGCTTCAGTCATATTCACTCCTGGGCAGCGGCTTGTTGAGCCTGTATGGTTTTGGCGCGGGCGATAGCGCGGCGTGTCACCTTCATTTGTGCAGTGTTGGTGAGTTGCTGTGTGGCTTTTTGCATGCGCATATTGAAATGGGCTTTTTGCAATTCCTTGATCTCGGTGGCGAGACCAGCCGCGTCTTTTTGGCGTAATTCAGATGTTTTCATGAAGGGGCTCCTGAATTATTGGCCAATGAGGCGTGACACAAAGGTGGTGCACAAAGGCAGTTTGGCAGCAGCCAAACGG
>CANHLD010000089.1 GCA_947461325.1 Comamonadaceae bacterium | reverse complement strand
GTGCTGGCGTCATGTACCTCGAAATGCGCCGTGGATGTGGTTTGTTGCCATGCGCCGTTGATGTAGTGTTTGGTGTAGCTGGTCATGTGGACTTCAGGGGTTGTTTAAGTAGTTAAGCCATTGTATGGGCGGCTTCCCGCAAGCTTAAGAAAATCAAATGCGGCCTGAGAGCATAGCGAAAGGTTAACGACATGACGGGCGGGCCGACGCGAACGTTGCCGCGTAGCGGCGGTGAGCGGCGACCGAGCCGGCATGTCGTGAACAGTTCACACCAAATCGAACCGGCATGGCGTGCGTAAATTAACCGGCTTGGCGTGAACACCTTGCTTTATCAAACGTGCGAATGATCTCCCTGATGCGCCCACAGCAAGAAAGCCTCGCGCCCTTCCCTGAGCAAACTGACTTTTTGCCCGACAGGCAAGCACAGTTTGGTCGGCACATGTCCGAAAGGCAAACCCGTCAACACCGGCACCTTGACTTGGCTGCGCAACCATGCAACCACTGTGTCCAATTTATAGCCCTTGTCATGTGGGGTCAGTTTGTAATCCGTGAATTGCCCCAGCACAATGGCTTGTTGTTTGGCAAGCACTCCAGCGTGCAGTAACTGCGTCAGCATTCGTTCAATGCGGTAAGGATGCTCGGCCACATCTTCCAAAAACAACACACCTTTATCGATAGCAGGCAAATAGGGTGTGCCTATCAATGCACACAAAACTGACAAATTGCCGCCCCATAAAACGGCGTCTTCAGCCAGCATAGAACGCTTAGGTAAATGCATCAGATCAGAAGCAGGCAAGCGCCAACCCGCACCCTCTCCCCTGCCCTGCGCCATGTCATCAAAACAATCTTGCATGATGTCGTCAACTGCCAAAGCACCAAAATCTATACATGCGTGTGGTCCCGCCCAAGTGTGCGCCCCTGTTTTAGCCAACAACCCCATTTGTAAAGCCGTGAAGTCACTGTGTCCGACCCACAAAGTGCCTTGCTTGATAGAGGCAGCAATCGCTTTGTAAGGAATTTTTTTCATCAGCCTAGTGATGCCATATCCGCCGCGGGTAAGCATGACGATATCTGCACCGCTTGCAGCAGCACGCGCCATGGCCAACAAGCGAGTCTCGTCGTCTCCTGCAAACCGTTCTTTGCTGCTCATTGCGTCCGGGTCAAGCTCTACATCGTGGCCTTGCTTTGCTAAGTGCTTGACCGCCCGGCGCAAAGCGGCCTTGTCACGAACAGCGCCGGATGGAGAAAAAATATAAATATGCATTTTGAAAACCTGTCAAGCTTATGTGAGAGTTGATCGCAAATGTAACTTGCCACCACATCAGTGACCGAAACCGTTCAAAGCCAATGTGTACAAATTCTCAGCGCCAACTTGCCCGCCTTTGAGCAATATTTCTTTGCCGTGAATATGTGCTTCATCCGACACCATGCTGGCGAAATGCGCATTTTGCGCAAAATGGCTGGCTTTGCATTGCAAGCCCTGTGCGCCCAAAGCGCGCATAGTGAAGCTGGATGAGTCCCCGCCCGCCACCACCAAGCGAGTCAATGAAGTTTGTTTAAATGCCTCAGCCGCAATGCGAGCAAACACACTACCGATGCGTTGCGCCAATTGGCCCGCAGGCCATTCACGCGTCCAATCACGCAGCGAATGTGTATGCGGGTCTTGCGGTCCCTGTGCAGTGAAAACCACCACGCTTTGCGATTTTTTCAACGCCAGTAAAGTTTGATCGATCACCAAATCAAATCCTGCATGCTGATCATCAAACAATAACTCTGGGGTCAATCGCAAACATAAAAAACCGCATTCTCTGGCATGTGCAATTTGCAGGGCAGACAAAGCAGAGCAACTGCCTGACAGCACCAAGACTCGATCAGTGGCAGGGAGTTGCTGTCGCGGCGGTTCCTGCGTTGTCAAAGCGTTGTCTTGCCAATAGTGGCCCCAACCATGCGCCAAACCTTGAGCTGCCATGGCACACACTTGTCGCTGCTGACTGATGTGATGCAAGACAGCGGCGGTGGTCACCACATGTTGCTGCGTATAACCATCGAATACAACGCTGTCATGTTGATTTAATTTATCTGCCAAAGAAGAAGCACCAAGCGCAAATTGATCCAGTTCGCGCAAATCCACTTCTTTTTCGACTGTGAAACCTTGCTCACTCAACACCGCAGACAGTTTGGACTCATGCATGGGCGTGGCCGGGTGAACCGACATCACAGGGTGTTGATCCAAACGGTAAATCTGTTGACCTGCACGCGCAAAATGATGTCCAAACACCGTGTACCTACCGAACTCGGGTGCAGCAGCATGCACCGGCACAAAGCAATCGGGCCAGACTTGCCGCATCAATGCAATGGCATACCCCAAACTGCCGCTGTGTTGTGAGCTATCGAACGTTGAACAACATTTGTATTGAAACAGCGGCACTTGCAACTTCGCAAACGCTTGCAATACAGGCAGTAATTCCTGCGTCATACCCTGCACATCCAGCGAACGCGCAGTACCTGCCACACCGATGACATCGCATTCGCGGGCTGCTTGCTCTAACGCCTGCTGTGTAGGCAATGTAAAAAACAAACGGGTACGCAAACCGTGTCTGGCGTACTGAGCGGCGTTGTCAGACGCGCCGGTGAAATCGTCGCCATAAAAAAGCAAACGGACGCGGTTATCAGTGAGTCTGTGATTCATGTATTCAAACGGCTTTGCCAAAAGTAGTTACCGCTTCGCGCAACTCGCGATGCGTTTGAGCAGCCGCCTCCAACGACACACCAGACATGGCGGCATCCCAGGCTTGACGCAAGGCATTCACACCAGCAGCAATACCACCCGGGTGTGCAAACAATCCGCCGCCTGCCAAAAACAGCAAGTCGGGCGACTGCAATTTGTCCCACGTGGGATGCGCTTGAAACACCGTTTGACCTGAGGAAAATACAGGTATGACCGTGCAAGGTTTTTGTTGAAACAAGGGTTGAAGACAAGCACGCGCAGATGCCATCACGCTTTCATCATCTTCTTGAAATTTATTGGCAATGCCGTTGACATGCATGTGATCAACACCCGCTAGCCGCCATAACTTTTGCCAAGCCACGTATGACCAACCGGATTGCACATAGCCCCAACCGTTGCGGTGCGCATGAATCGGCAATTGCGCATGTCTGCGAAACGCATTAAATCCGGTCATGCCCACAGAGTTCAAACTCAGCATGACTGAAGTGCCGCCTTCTGACTTCACCAAGTCATGGCGGCGGCGCATCTCGTCAAGTTCACCCGTTAGGTTAAAGGCATACATGACCTTTTTGCCGGTGCGCTCAGCGTGTTTTCGTATCACTTGCATACAAAGCCGCACACGTTCATCAAACGGACACGCCGGGCCGTCGGCTTGCAACTCATCGTCCTTGATGAAATCGATACCGGCGGCACACAACTGATCCACCATGGCAGCCGTGTCTTGCGAACTCAAACCCACAGAGGGTTTGATGATGGTGCCAATCAATGGCTTGTGCGGCACGCCAGTCAATTGGCGCGTGCCTGCTATGCCGAACGCAGGTCCCGGATATGCCTGAGCAAAGGCCTGTGGCATTTCAATATCAAGCAAGCGCAAAGCATGCACTGGCCTCAATTCATACAAATTACCTGCGATTGTGGCCAACAGATTAGGTAATGAAGCGCCTATATTGTTCAGCGGCCAACTTAACGTCAACAGATAGTGTTTAAGTAAAGAATCGGATGGCAAATCCAAGGATGTAATTTCCCAAGTGGCTGAAGCCCTCGCCTTGAGCGCCTCATCTTCACCGGGAATGGCGATGAAAGTACCGCTGGACTGTTCGCCTGCGATCAAGGCAGCAGTGCGCTGCGGGTCAGCAGCGGTTGTCAAATGGTATGTAGCCGTGATGCGTTGAGTCATGGTCAAGTTGTTGAATGCGCTGTTGTGTGACTCAAAGACCTCTTGCGCCACTCGCAAGAAAACCACCATCAACCGGCATAGCGATACCGGTGATGTAGGAAGCATGTGTAGAGGCTAAAAATTCGACAGTAGCAGCAATTTCATCCACGCTGCCGTATCGCTCCATGGGAATGGCTTTGGCATATTCTTGGCGGAATTGAGCGCTGTGCAATTTTTGCGTGAGTGGCGTGTCCACCGGCCCGGGACAAACCGCATTGGCGGTGATGCCGTATTCTGCCAACTCAACCGCCATTTGCCTTGTCAACGCTATCACCGCGCCCTTAGAGGTGCCATAAGCAGTGCGGCCTTTACCGACAGCACGCATACCGGCCACAGAAGCGATATTGATGATGCGACCCCAATGGTGCTTGACCATCAAACGGGCTGCGTGCTGACTACAAAGCAGCGTACCGGTGACGTTGATATCCATGGTGCGCTGAAATTCTTCTAACTTGAAATCCAGAAATGAAGCCACTGTGGCCACACCGGCGGAGTTCACCAAAATATCGCAACGCCCGGTTTGTTTTTCAATCTCTGCAAATACATGACTGATGGATGAGGAATCAGACACATCCATGGCAACTGTTCTAACGTTGTGCCCTTGCGAACTCAAATTATGTGCCGTGAGTCGGGCGGCATCCACATCACGGTCAGCAATAAACACCAGATGACCTTGGTTTGCCAGTCGCTGCACCACCGCTGCGCCAATGCCCATGGCTCCTCCTGTGACGACAGCCACGCGTTGCAGCGTATTTACATCTCTTGCCACTTCTCTGCTCCTTACTCCGATAGATTGAAAAATATTTGTAGCGCGTGAGATGCTATTTCATGACCATGCTCTTGCACAAAATGGCCGGCTTGTGGCAACAAAACAGGTTCAGGACAAGCGCGTATATGTTGTTGCAATTCGCGCATCACCGGTTCGCCGAGCACAGGGTCTTGTTGACCAATAAACATCAAACTGCGACCCTGCCAATGTTGCCGCCAAAATTCGGCTGCTTGCCGCGACACGGCTGCTCCGGGACTGTCAAATGATGAAGGCACCATTGGAGGAAATGCCCGCAACGCAGCGCGATGACCTGCATCAGGGAAAGGTGTGTTGTAAGCAGCACATTCTTGTTCGCTCAGTTGCGGGTTACCTCGCGAAAACAATTTGCCCACATCAAACAACGGTTTGTCAGCGCACATTTTTCGCCAAGCTAAAAAACCCTCGCTCAAAGGTTGCTCACCGGTGGCTAAAGTGGTGTTCATGACCAACAAAGATTGGTAACGCCAAGGCTGCACCATAGGTAAAGTCAATCCAAGAATGCCGCCCCAATCTTGCACCACGAGTTGGATATGACGCAGATCAAGCGCCTCAACGAATTCCAGCAAGACCTGACGATGCCATTCAAACGAATGCGCGCTATCTTTTTTCGGTTTATCGCTTTTACCGAAACCCGGCATGTCAGGCGCCACCACTCTGTGACCTGCCGCCATAAAAATGGGAATCATTTGTCTGTACAAATAACTCCAGGCCGGGTTACCGTGCAAACACAACCAAGTCACTTTTGCGTCTGCTGGGCCCTCGTCCAAGTAATGCATACGCAAACCATTGAGGGACGGCAAATCGCTGATGTAATTCGGCTCCCAAGGGTAGCCGGGTAAACCTAAGAACGCACTATCGGACGTGCGCACAGCGTCATCGCGTAAGCGTGTGGCCGCGGCATTGGCTTTTTGTGCGATTCGTTGTTGTTTGAAAAATGTTTGTAAAGGCAGTGAACACTCTTGTGACAGCACATGACCGTGGCTGAGAGTCTGGTGGTTGAGTTCGGGATTTTCAAAGACATTGAGGACAGACCCTGCGGCGCCGGTTTTAGGCTCAGGAGCACCCCACACCACTTTGCTCAGCCGAGCGTTCAAAATAGCACCTGCACACATGGTGCAAGGCTCGAGGGTGACATACAAAGTGCAGCCTTCCAGCCGGTAATTACCCAACTTAGCAGCTGCCTCCCGCAAAACCAGCACCTCAGCGTGCGCGCTGGGGTCGTGTTGCGTCACAGGTGCGTTATGCGCTTGTGCAATCACCTGCCCATCACATACCAGCACAGCTCCAACTGGCACCTCACCAGCAGCCAAAGCTGAATTGGCTTGCGCTAAAGCAAGTTGCATGAAATCTTCGTCATTCATGCGCCGCAATGTAACCCATGCGGGCATTGAAATCAGTCGCGGTGGTAGCTCAGAAATCGGCCTCGGTACGGCGTTTCATCATGCAAAGGGGTAAGTAAATCGGTTTGCGTCAGCCCAAAACCATTGTTTTTCATGGCCTTGTGAAACACCGCACGGTTACCCCGGTTTGGGTCAACGATCAGCACTTGTGCGTGTGCGGCGGCATGTCGCTGTATGAAACCGGCGAGCTGCTGCGGATGGTCGCGTTCATAAAGTACATCACTGCCGATGATCAAATCAAATTCGCCCAACAACGGATTGGCGCGTTCCCAATGGCCACTGACATAAGGCAAGGTGTGCATGTCATTGAGCAGCAAATTGGCACTCAAAAAACGCTGTGTGTAAGGGTGGTAATCCGAGGCGGTGACATTACCAAGTCGGCGGTGAATCACCAGACTGGCCAGTCCTAAGCCACAACCGATTTCCAAAATTCGCAGATCGGCGATAGGCCAAGTTTGCATCACATCGGCCATTTTGCGAGCAGATGGCCAAACCAAACCGAACAAAGGCCAAGTGGCGGAAGAAACGCCTAAAGCCAGGGCAATGCCTAGCGGGTCATGAAATTGTTGTTGGTTGAGTAATGAACGTATGTTCAGGGCGGCTCCGCCGTCGATGGCGATGCACTCATGCTTGACCAAATAGCCCAATCCGGTATCGGACGGGCTGGCGGTCAAAACCGTCTGCGACGTGGTCCGCTGGGGCCCTTGCCTTCGATATGTCTAAAGGTGATTCGACCTTTGGTCATGTCATAAGGAGAGAGTTCCAAGGTGACCTTGTCGCCGGCCAAGATGCGTATGTGGTGCATGCGCATCTTGCCTGCGGTGTAGGCCACGAGTTCGTGGCCATTGTCCAAAGTGACACGGTAACGAGAGTCAGGAAGAACCTCGTGCACCATGCC
>CANHLD010000088.1 GCA_947461325.1 Comamonadaceae bacterium | reverse complement strand
TAGCCGATCAGTTCACCTTCTGTCAATGCATCCATTTGGCTCTTGGTCAGATTCAAACGCCAAGTACCTTCTGAATTGACTTGCGCCGTCCAAGCTTGCGGCAACAGATTTGTAGAAAGATCAGATTTCAAATTGAACTGCAAATAAACAGTCGCATTGGGTTCACCTTTGCCGCTGATCTGAAAGGTGCTGTTTTCATAGGCAATCGCATTGATCAGATTATTTGTGCCCATGGCGATATCGCTGGGTGTTTCAATCTGGGAGTCGATGATGACCGTCAATTTGTCGCTGGTCGCCGAACTTTGACCACTGGAAACATGCATGACACGGTTCACGAAGTTGTATTCACCATCAATCAATTGGTAGGTTTTTTGAAACATGCCTGCGCCAGAATGCGAGAATATTTCCAGGGTGTCGTCCCCCGCATCCAGCACACCATTTTTATTTTTGTCATCGAACAACGTCACTTCCACCTCGGAGCTGGTATTGGTATTGCCCGTCAAAGTGATGCTGCGCTTGGCTGAGCCTGCTACGGCTTGTCCTTGGGTGATGTTGTCGGTATTGCTGACGCCGGTGTCATCGGAAGTGCGAAGATCCAGCATCTGCGGCGCCGTCAATCGACCACGCTTAAGGTCGAAATAGCCCGGGGGGTGTTCGTAGGTATTGCCAGCGCGGTCCTTGGCAGTGATTTTTACGTCAATGCGACCGTCGCCCAATCTATTACCCAGCTGTTCAGTGAACTCTGTGCTCCAGTATTCTTTCCCATCGCTGCCCATGGTGTAAGTGATTTGTGACGACTGAATGATTTCAGTGATCACTGAGTTACCTACCGTTTTTGACAACTCTATGGTGATCTCGGAATTCACCTCAGACGTGCCTTTAATTTTCGGGCGAACACCCGCGTTTCCAAATTCATCGAAGTTGATGACATTGTCTGGCGTCACCGGGTCTAAGGTGAATGCGCCCATGTCATAGTTTGTGTCCGATGTGATGTTGATTTCTTTGGACACCGCGCTCAAGGTGCCGGTTTTTCTATCATAGGTTCGCACAATAAATTTAACCGGCTCGCCTTCAGTCAACCATTCTGACTTCAACTGAAACCTGAAGAGACCGTCCTGACCAATTAGGGGGGAGTCGGCATCCGACACCAATTGCTGTCCTTCGCTGTTATACAAACGAACCATCAATTCCGCATCACGGTCGTAGGGGACTTGGCCAGTTAATGTCGGTGCGCTGTTGTTGGTGATGTTGTCTGCATTGGTGTTAGGTCGGTTGTTTCCGGTGTCGGTGGACGCACTGAGCCGCAGCACTTGCACATCCTGCAAAGGGGTTGAGCGAATATTCATCGCAATATCCAGCGGTCTGGATTGCGTGGTGTTGCCCACTTCATCCGTGGTGAAGATGCGCAAGATAAATGATCCGTTTTGATTCAGCGTCAGCGTGTTGAAAAAATTGGCGGTGCTCCAGTTTTTATTGACTGCCCTCACTTCTACCCAACTGCTTATTTGGCGAGTACCGGTGCTGTCAAACAAAGCAATGCTGACCACACATCCGTCTTCGTCGGTGGTGCCGCTCAAGGTGATGTTCGCCCGGTTATTGAATTCTTCCAAGCTCAGATTGGTGTCCCCCTGAAACCCGTCAAACACCGGATTGCTGACGCTGGCGTCTAGGATGATGATGATTGACTGGGGCTCTGAAAAATTCCCCCATTCATCTTGGGTGACCACAAAATACTTCTGTGGGCCTTGTGCCGTCATGGTCACTTGGTATTGAACGTTTGTTTGGTTGGCGATGTAGGACGCGTCAACAGCATTTGGATTTTTTTCCGATGCATCCAGCTCACCATCTTTGTCTGTGTCGGCCCAGATAAAGGTTTTTAAGCCTTGGCCAATATTCCATTCCAGCTTGGGTGTTGGTTTGTTGGTTTTAATATCAGTCAGCGTGGCGGCCTCTGAAGCTCTGCCGGTGTCGTCGCCCTGAACCAACTTCAAATTTTGCGCTGCGGTGGGACGCTCAGTATGCTTCTCTACCGGTATGCCGTTGTAATTGACCTCACGACTGGTGTTGCGTGCGATGTCGTTGGCAACCACTTGAACAGACAGTGCGCCATCAGCGAAAACAGTGGTCCAGTCGTTGGTTGGGGAGTTGACCAAGGTGTATGTCCAAGTGCCGCCATCACTGACCGAAATTTTGTCAGAAAGGGTTCTTCCATTGATCTTCAGCGTGACCGTGCTGCCCTTGTCTGCGGTACCACTGATGAGCGTACCGTTTTGCAGATCATCTCGGTTTAAAAACCGAATGCCTGCGCGATCAGGATTGGGTCTTCCCATGACCGCTTCGCTGAACTGCACCGTGGGATCGGCTGGCGGTAGGGTGTCCAAATACAAATAGTCTTTGTCTGTGACGCTGCTAGGGTTGCCAGACAAATCTTTGGCTGCTGCGGAAAACGCAATGACTCCGTCTGACAACTCGGACCAATCCGCGCTGCTGAGTGGTATTTCCCAAGTTCCATCGGATTTGGTCAGTACAGACTTTTTGATTTCCCTGGCAGGGTTGGCAGCGGTGTAGAGGGTTAAAAACACCGTTGACCCCGCCTCTGCGGTACCTGTGAATTTTTTTGGCGTACCGCTCAATGCCTCGATATTGACCACGGGTAAATCGTTACCGTCAATATCAATTCTGAAATTAGCTGTCGGCAAGGTAAGGATCTTGGGGGAAGATGGTGCTTCCACATCCAACCAAATGGTTTGCGGGCTGCTCCAGTCACTTTCGTTTTTTGCTTCATCCAAACCCCGCACAAACACCTGGTACTCGCCTTGTGTCAATGAATTTAGCTCGGCGTCTGAGAATTTACGCGACCACGTACCATCACTCGCCACAGTGATGTTTTCAAATTCTTTGGACTCACCACCTTGATTCACCTTCACCAGCTTGAGGTTGATTTTTCCGTTGTTTTCAAAAAAATTTTTTCCTGTGAAAGCAGTCGATTGGTCTAGGGATTTTTTGCTCAATGTTTTGTAGGTCTGGCCATTCGATTGCACGCTGTCTGTCAGCTCTATCTGAAGTTCTGGCACGGCGGGCGGGTTCAAATCCAAACCCACGCTGTTGAACACCACGGCAATGCTCTCGTTGTCCACCTCGTCTGTGGCTATCACCTGAACATCCAAATACTGGGTCTTTTTATTGCTTGTGATTGATAAGCGGCTGACCATGTCAGGGGTCAACTTCCATTGCCAATGGCCTTTGTCGTCGGCTTGGGTGGTGTAGCTGCCGTCGCCAGGGTTGGTTAAACCGGCTTTGTTCGTCCAGGAAAACTTGATCTGCGAATTGGCTTCGGCTTTTCCTTCGAACACCAAATCAGATTGTGATTTTGTTTGGTTAATGAATCCTGCGTTCAAATTAATGCTGGATGCAGTCCAATCAAACACCACTTTTTCGGGCGGTTTGACATCGATGTACAAGGATTGTGAATTGCTGGGTGGGCTGATCGCTTGCAAGGTGTCGGTGGAGTAAGCGGTGATGCTGAAGATGCCACTTGGCAGCTCGCTAAGCAATTTGAATGGCAACTGGGCCGTGAATTTTCCACTGCCATCCACTTTGGCTGCAACATTGGTTGTGTTTGCTGTGTCTGCATATGTCAATACCAAGTTCACGCTGCTGTTGGCGTCAGCGAGACCTTGCACAACAAATCCACGCTGCGCCATGGCTTTGTTCACGGCCAGCAAACCGCCGCCTTTCGGGTAAGTCAACGAACTGTTCAATGGAAAAAGCTCGGGCGCCTGCGGTGTATTGACACTTTGCAACTTGGCGACCATTTGTGTATCAGGTAGCTTTGTCTGTGTCATTTGCCAATTCACTGAAGCCGATACATTGCGAGCCTGCAATGCCTCTAGTTCGAATGCGGTACTTTGTGTTTGCACCAACGACTGCTCCATCCGCACGGATTGGCTTTGTCCTTCTTGTAATGCCTCAATGTCGGTATTGGCATTGGCTGCCTGTGCATCAAGCGCCATATCAGTGAGCGCCACAGATTCGGGGGTGAGCATTTGCACCGGTTCATCAGCAGAGGTGACCACCACTTGCGTGTTTGCACTTTGGCTGAAAAATTCGGCCACCACCAAACGTAACATCACAGGCTTGCCCGTTGCATCCCATTCGCCTGTGGGTAGCAGCAATACCAAATCTAATCCGATGCGCATGGTTTTGACGCCCGAGTGATCCAACAAGAGCGATTCGCCCGGACGCAACTTCAAGGCCATGTTGTCAGCCATCACGAGGTCTTGGATGCCTTGTGCTTGTATACGTTGCAGTTTGATCATGGCATGGTTCCTGTCTTCAAGGAGGAGAGGCAGACGGTTGATTCATCCAGAGGTCTTTGGTGGGGCCATCGGCCAGCAATGTGCCTTGTTCCAACACCACAATCCTGTCAGTCAACGCCAAAGCGCGTTGGCTGTGGGTCACCATCACCAAACTCAAATTTTTGAGGGATGCCAATCGTTCGACGATGGAGAGTTCGCTTTCGGTGTCCAAACCGCTGGTGGGTTCATCCAATAACAATATGCGAGGCTTTTGCGCCAGCGCGCGGGCTAAAGCAATTTTTTGGCGTTGCCCACCGGATAAATTGGCGCCGTATTCCTCGACCATGTGGTTCATACTTAGAGCGCCGGTTTTCAGATCGGGTTCTAAGAAAGCATGGTGCACCGCAAATGCCAAGGCGTCCAAGCGTTGTGTCTCATTGGCATCGGCAGGTAAATTCATCAATATGTTGTCTTCGATGGTTCCTGCCAGCAAGGGAGATTCCTGTGGCTTGAACGCCAACCATGCGCTTCTGTCATCCAAGGGCAGACTGAATAATTCGATGTTGTCAACACGCACCATGCCTGCACTGGGCGCAATCGCTCCCGCCACAATGCGCAGCAGCGTGGATTTGCCAGAGCCCGGACGCCCCAGTAAGGCGATTTTTTCGCCAGGCTCAAATTTCAAACTGATGTTTTTCAGTATGTCGCGGCTCTGCGGCCGTGGGTCAAACCGGTGGCTGATGCCATCAAGCGAAATGAACCCGCTGATTCCGCTATAAGAGCGGGAGATGCCTCTTGAATCTGCGGGTCCACCAGACGACCCCACAGAGGAGTGCTTGGGTGGCGCTGCATATGTCGATTCACTGGTGTCGTGTTTGTTGTCAGACGTAAATAAATTCAAACCGACATCTGTGCCCATATAAGGTTGCAGACTGCGCAAGGACTGCTGCAATTCTTGCCAACGGCTCAAGGTAAGCAATGCCTGCCCGGCCAGCCCCAAACTGCGACCGCTGAGCATGGATACCGCGATCAAAGCACCGGTGCTGATGAACTGGGCAAAAACCAAATAAGAACCCAGCGTCAGCAAGCTGACATAGCTGAGTAAATAAATGAGTTGCGACCAATGCTGTGACAGCATGATCTCCAGACGCAACATTGCGCTCCAATGCGCTTGTTCATGCGTCACTTGGAAAAAACGCTTGGTCACCCACTCACCCGCATGGCTGATTCGCAAGGCGTCCAATGAACTGAGCACATCGGTCAACAGCGCCAATTTTTGCGTCTGCTTATGCAACTGGTGCTTTTGAACTTTCAAGCTGCGTTGCTTCAGATACAGGCCGCCTGCCACATACACCGTTAGCCAAAACAACATGACCAGCATCAACGGCCACGCAATGATGCCCACCACCAGGATGATTAAGAGCATGAAAGGCAGGTCCGAGAGCGCCAAAAAATAGGCCGAGGAAAAAAACTCTCTTGAGGATGCCAAGTCTCGGTATAAAGTCAAAAACCGCGCAGCCAGGCCGGGTTGCGCTGCACTGCGTGCTTGTGGCCTCAGCAACTGGGTGACCAACTGCTTGTCGACTTGTATATCGATCTGTGTGGCCAGTCTTTCAATGTCCCGAACCCGCAAACTACGCACCAACAATTCGGCCACGGTGAACAAAACCACGCCAATCACCAAAGCCCACAGGGTTTCAAACACGCCGTTGTGCACCACTTTGTCGTACACAAGCATGGCAAACAAGGGCGTCACCAACATGCCGGCGTTGATATACAAACTGGACAAGGCCAGCCATGCCCAGCGCCCTTGCAATACCCATGTCAAGCATTGCAAAAGACTGACAGGGCGGCCAGCAGGCGCTGTGCCGTTTGCCATGTCAGACATATTCAATGTAGGCGGTGGCTATGGTGGGTGTGCCGACGCCGGTGCTTTTGAACGTCACTGTTTTGTAACTGATGTCGTAATTTGTGGCCAGGACGGTTTCTGTCACGTTAACTCCGCTTACGGATTGGATTTCATAGGTATCGGACTGATTTTTTAACCGCAAAATAATGGTGGAATTGTTTCCGTTATCAGCCAGGCCCTGTATCAAAGCCGCGCTGAGCCGCACCGAACTGTTGACATTGTCTCTGCTGACATCAATTTTTTCAACGCCGTGAATCTTGTCGATAAAGGGACTCAAGTCCAATGTTTTTTGTGTACCTACCAAAGGGGAATTGGCGCTGGGGTTACCCGCCCAAGCGTAAATTTGAATTTCATCGACATAGGAATCTGGGGTATAAAAACCATAGCGGCCAGCGGTTTGAAACACGGGTGTATCCGCTGGGCCATTTTGTTTGTCACCAAAGATATTGAAGTTTCGCGCAGTCGTTGTTGAGCCACTGGTACTCAACATGTCTTGTTCGTTCAATATGAAGCTGTCTGCGCCCAAACCGCCCACCAAGGTGTTGCCCTCTAAAGCCTGCCCATAAGTTGTACCGCTGGTTTTTCGGAAATCCAACACGTCATTGCCATCGCCGCCATACATAGAGTCTTGGCCGTTGTTTGAAAAGAACGTAAAACCCCAATTGCTTAGGTCAGTCATCGTGACTTTGTCGTTGTAATCTGTACCGCGCAGTATTTCTATGTTGTAAAACTTGTCGCCTGCATAATCGTCTGTGCCAGAGTTAACACCCGAGACAGCGTTGCTGTACCCCGTGATTTTTGTGTACATTTTTTCGATCGTGCCTTGGTTAGGCGTCAGGCTGCTGCTGCTCACATTGGT
>CANHLD010000087.1 GCA_947461325.1 Comamonadaceae bacterium | reverse complement strand
GCGCGCCAGCCAAAAACGCATGAACTGACGCTGCGCCAGCAGTTCTGAAAAAGTGGAGGTCATGCCAGATTGTCGTTGCAATGCCGGGACGCAAAAAAGCCCCCGACACTGAGAAGCCGGGGGCTTGGTGAATAACGCTATAGACGGGTCAGGCTGCCAAACGCTCTTCAACCACATGTTTATCGGTGCCGCCGATCAGGATTTTGCGCGGCAACTTTTCATCAGGAATCACGTTTTCCAGTCGAACCACCAGCAAACCGTTGAGCATGTCAGCGGCACGCACCACCACGGTTTCAGCCAGTGTGAATTGGTGACTGAAGTCGCGCGTGGCAATGCCTTTGTGCAAATAATCGCCTTGGGCGCTGCCTTGTACCTTGCCGGAGATACTGAGCTTGTTGCCCTCGACAGTGATGTCGATGTCTTCCTGTTTGAAACCCGCCACCGCGACTTCAACCAGGTAATTGTTTTCGCTTTGTTTCACGATGTTGTAGGGCGGATAGGTTTGTGCCCGGGATGCAGGATCGCCGTTTTCGTATTGTTGGAAAGCGTCGATCAAGCGGTCAAAACCCACTGAATTTAAAAGTAAATTGCGTCCGAATGCATAAGCCATTTGAAATCTCCTTGAGAACAAGCAAGTGAATGAAATACCAGAGCCCCGCAGGCACTTTGGTAGAACTTACTTTTGGTTCAGACGGGAAATTTCAAGAGGATGGGGCAGATTAAATTGTCATACCGCCGTCCACCGAATACGCATTGCCGGTGGAAAAACGCGATTCATCGCTGGCCAGAAACACCACGATAGGAGCGATTTCATGCGCCTGTGCCAAGCGGCCCATGGGCTGTCTGGCGATGAAATTTTTACGCGCCTGCACCGGGTCAGCCTGGCTGTTGATGCGGTCTTGCAAGGAAGGTGTATCCACAGTGCCGGGGCAAATCGCGTTGCAGCGTATGCCTTGGGCCACGTAGTCGGCCGCGACAGCTTTGGTCAAACCAATCACCGCCGCCTTGCTCACGCCATAGACAAAACGGTTGGGCAAACCCTTGATGCTGGAAGCCACACTGGCCATGTTGATGATGCTGCCGGCGCCTTGCGCGAGCATCTTGGGCAGCACAGCTTGAATCATCCAAAACTGCGAACGCGCGTTCAAGTTCATGGCGAAATCCCATTGCTCGTCGGTGGCGTCCATCGCAGTATTGCTGTGAACATAGCCGGCGCAATTGAACACCGCGTCAATCTTGTCTATGCGCTTGACCAGCGCATGTATGCCCGCCTTGTCCATCACGTCCAACGCGGCGGTGTGAATGTTGGCTTGCCCTGCGAACGAATTCAGCAAATCGGGGTTGACATCTGTCGCCCAAACAGTCGCGCCTTCAGCAGCCATGGCCATGACGGCGGCATGACCTATGCCCTGACCGGCAGCGGTCACAAGAACGGTTTTGTTGGCAAGGCGCATGGGTTGTCTCCTGGAAAAACCCATAGCTTAATCATTTGTGAAGATCGGGTTTCAACCCGCATCCACGCCACGAACTTTCATCATTGAACCAACGCCACCGCCTGATCTACAAAACGGTAGACCTCCAACGGTATTTGTCCGTTAGGGCCAGTCTGTGTTTCATCTCTGTGCTGCCCGGTTCGCACCACCACCAGTTGAAGTGACGGCACCACGATGACATATTGGCCCTCATGCCCTTGCATCAAATAAAAAGGATACTTGTAGGTCCAATCCATCCACAGTGAATGACCGTAAAACGGCTGCAAATCTGGTTGACGCATACGCTCTATAAACGCCTTATCCCAGAGTTGTTTACCGTTCCACTGACCGTCTTGCAACAACACTTGACCGACGCGAGCAAAGTCTCTTGCGCTGGCAAACACACAGCAGTAAGTGCGCTCCATGCCACCTTCGGCAGCAGGCCTGTCCATGGTGTAAACCGCATCGTTTTCCATGCCCAAGGGTTGCCATAGGCTGCGCGACAAATGTTCGCTGATGGTCAACGACGGTTCTTTTGCCTGCAACGCCCGCTTGAGGAACACACCCAGCAGTTGGGTGCTGCCACTGCTGTATTCGTATGCACTGCCGGGTTCTCGTTCAAAGCCATGCGACAGCACCAGCGCTTGTGCGTCTTTGCCGTAGTACAAATTGGTCGTCATGTTCAGCGGCAAATAATAGTTTTCATCCCACTCATGGCCTGACTTCATGGCAGAGAGTTGGGCAATGGTTGCTTTTTGGCCGCGCGGGTCTTGCGCATATTCTTTGATTTGCTCTGTCAAAGGCGCATCAAAACTGCTGATGAAACCTTGCTTGACGGCCATCTCCATTTGCAAAGTAGTGATGGTTTTGGCCATGGAAAAAGAATTGGTCAGACTTTGCGCGTTGTAAGGCGCGAAATATTCTTCATGTACCAAAGCGCCGTTTTGCGCCACCAAAAATGCAGCCGTGCCGAACTTTTTCAAATAGGAAAGCGTGTCAGCTTCCAAAATTTTTTGGTTGTAGCGCGGGTCTTTGGGCCAAGGCGATGAAACACCCTTGGAGATGATTTGTTGATCGAAGTTTTTCGCATCATCGATATTCGCGGTGCTGTGGCCTTGCAGGTAAGTGCTGCTGATCGCACGCCAAATGTATCCATGGCCACTCAGTTGCAAACTGGCAGCGGCCAAAAAAAGCACCAACCCCAAAATCTTGAATGTCAATTTCATCATGGCCTCTTTGTCGCACAGGAGGTTGACTCTAGCGTAATTTGGCCAATTAGCGTGACAGAATTAAAACCAGATAATGCCATTCATGAATCTCCATGAATGGTCAAACACAGCCTACTACCTGCTGCTGCGCTTGGCGAATGTCGTCAACAACAGCATATGGGATGACCCGGCCTATTTGGCTTTGATATTCACATGACCCGCATTACCCACGTGCTTTACCTGCATGGCTTTCGCTCCAGTCCCGGGTCCAGCAAAGCCCGATTTCTTCAGCAATGGTTTGCTAACGAATACCCGCAAATCCAATGGGAATGCCCGCAACTTCCCGCCTCTGCTCTAGCCAGTGCAAACATCGTCAGTCAAATACTTCAAACATGGTCACCTGCTTCCAGCCTTGTCATCGGCTCATCTCTAGGCGGGTTTTATGCCAGTTGGGCCGCTGCCCATTTCAACTGCGCAGCATGTTTGCTCAACCCGGCGGTTCATCCGGCGCGCGACTTGGCGAGTTATATCGGTGTCCACCCAAGTTGGCATGACCCGGACATCTTGGTTGAAATCAAACCTGAGTATGTAGAGGAATTGAAGGCCTTGTATGTATCTCGCGCTTTGAAATTGTTGCCTGAACACGAAGTGACTGCAGCGCATATCAAGCAGGACGCTTCCAACTTGCTGTCGATGATTGCCACCGGCGACGAGGTATTGGATTGGCGGGAAATGTCAGCACGGTACCCAACTGATCAGCAATACATCATCCAAGGTTCTGATCACGGTATCACTGACTTTGCCGATCATGTGCATGTGCTGAAGTCTTTCATCAATGCCATGCGTTGATCGGTTTGAAAAAGACAAGCGGTTACTTTTCTGGCTGTACGTCACAGGAAGACATGCTGTGCATGCTGCCTTTTTTTCCCACCGACACATAGTTGTCTGAAGGAATGTTGGTGGTGACCACCAACGCGTCGTCCTGGTAATCGGCCCATGTCTCACCGTCTTGTGATCGCCAAGCGCGGTTGAATTTCAAGGTATAGCTTTCCCCTTTGTAAAGCAACTCAGCGGTTTGACCCGAGAACATGACTTTGAAAGGTGCACCCATCACCGCCTCGCCACATTGCAGCCAAGCGCTTGTCAACTGGGCATGCGCTAAGCCCGCGAAACAAAAGCAGGCAGCTAAAGATGAATTTCGAAACATAGGCAATGACTCAAAAAATAACCAAGCTAACGGCATACGCAACAGCAGCCACGAATGCGCTGGCGGGGATGGTCAACACCCAAGCCCACACAATCGTACCGGCAACACCCCAACGCACGGCACTGGCACGGCGTATGGAGCCGACACCGACGATAGCACCGGTGATGGTGTGTGTGGTCGATACAGGAATACCTAAAGCAGTGGCTAAAAACAAAGTGATGGCGCCGCCGGTTTCAGCACAAAAACCACCGACAGGTTTGAGCTTGGTGATGCGCTGCCCCATGGTTTTCACAATGCGCCAACCGCCCATTAAAGTGCCGCAAGCGATGGCTGCGTAACAAGAAAAGATCACCCAAAACGGCGGCAGTGTGTCCTGCGCTGACACATAGCCTGTGGCTATCAAAAGCATCCAAATAATGCCAATGGTTTTTTGGGCGTCATTGCCGCCATGGCCCAGGCTGTAGGCGCCTGCCGAAACCAGTTGCAAACGGCGAAACCATTTATCCACATGCGATGGCGTGGTTCTCACAAACACCCAACTCACCAATAACATCATCAATGAGCCCAACAAAAAACCCAGCATGGGGGACACAAAAATAAACACCACCGTTTTCATCACCCCAGCCAGCAACAAAGCAGAGGTGCCGGCCTTGGCCATCACGCTGCCGACTATGCCGCCGATCAAAGCATGGGAAGAACTACTGGGGATACCGAAAAACCATGTCAACAAATTCCAAGTGATGGCGCCGACCAATGCACCGAACACCACATGCGTGTCCACGATACCGGGCACCACAATGCCTTTGCCGATGGTGGCCGCCACACTCAAGTGAAAAACAAACAAGGCGATAAAGTTGAAAAACGCGGCAAATACCACTGCCTGCGTAGGTTTTAGAACGCCGGTAGAGACGACAGTGGCGATAGAATTGGCGGCATCGTGAAAGCCGTTGATGAAGTCAAACATCAAGGCCAGAAATACCAGCAAGACCACGATCCAGATAGCTGTTTGCATCACAAGCTCCCGCTGAGATCAGGAGTTTTCAAGAATGATGCCTTCGATCAAATTGGCCACATCCTCACACTTGTCGGTGATGGTTTCCAACAGTTCATAGATGGCTTTGAGTTTGATCAATTCACGCACATCGGCTTCTTCACGAAACAATTTGCTCATGGCGCTGCGCATCACATGATCAGCGTCTGATTCAAGCCGGTCAATTTCCTGACAGGTTTTCAGAGCTCCTTCTGCCACCTTGGGATCTGCCAATTTGCCCAGCAATTTGACCGCATCATTGACACGGCTGACACACTTCGCACCAAGGTCTGTCAGGATGAAAATTTCATCCGTCATTTTTTTCACGTCATACAAGGACATGGTTTCGGCAGAGTCTTGAATCAGATCAGCCACATCGTCCATGGTGTTAATCAGTGAATGGATTTGCTCCCGATCAATCGGAGTGATGAAAGTTTTGTGCAACGCAGTGCTGACTTCATGCGTGATGCGGTCTGCCGCGCTTTCTGCCTTGTCGACATCAAGGGTGTATTTTTCGCGCAGACTCAGGTTGTCGTAGTTTTGAACCAGGTTGGTGAATGCCTGCGAGGCCTCGACAATCCTGTCAGCATGGCGATTGAACATTTCAAAGAAATCTGCGTCGCGTGGGAGAAGTTTCGAAAAAAGCATAGACAACCCAATGTGAGTTATTCAAAAAAAGGAGAAAAACAGAAAGTCATAGCATTGTCACAAATTTTTCACACGCTTTTTGCGGACTTTGGAGCTTAAGTACAAATTGCTTATTTGGTAAATGCAACTCGCTACTTTCTGCGTCTGTATGTCTACAGTGACGAGATGAATACACGCACGATGAGCATTGAACGCCAACCGCCGCAGGATCAGCAAGCGGTGCAATGGTTGTCTGAGTTGCTGACCCACAGCCTTGAATTGCAGGCCTCTGACATACATCTCGAGCCATTTGACAACCTGTTGCGAGTTCGGGTGCGACGCGACGGCAAGTTGTATGAAATGCCCGCGCCAGCGGCAAATTTACGCGAACAAATCATCTCGCGCATCAAGGTGCAGTCGCGGCTTGATATTGCTGAAAAGCGCTTACCGCAAGACGGCCGTTTGCAATGGGCCGTCCATCAACGCATGGTGGACATGCGTGTGAGCAGTTTGCCGACTTTGCACGGCGAGAAGTTGGTGTTGCGCATACTAGATATTCAGTCGCAGCAATTGAGCTTTGAACATTTGGGTTTGCCGCATAAAGAACTTGATCAATTGATGCAAGCCATTCACCGGCCCAATGGCATGGTGTTGATCACAGGACCGACAGGATCAGGCAAAACCGTCACCCTCTACACCTGCTTAAACCACTTGAATACAAGCGGCGTCAATATCGCCACTGTGGAAGACCCCTCGGAGATTGTGCTGGCCGGGGCCAACCAAGTGAATGTGAATGAGCGCATAGGCTTGAGCTTTGATGTTGCGCTGCGCGCGTTGCTGCGCCAAGACCCCGACATTGTGATGGTCGGCGAGATTCGAGACTTGGCCACTGCGGATATCGCTATCAAAGCATCACAAACCGGGCATTTGGTGTTGTCTACCCTGCACACCAATGATGCGCCTTCCACGCTTGCACGTTTGAGTCAGATGGGCATCGCAGGCTTTAATCTGGCCAGCAGCGTGTCCTTGGTATGCGCTCAACGTTTGCTTCGCCGCTTGTGTGTGTCATGCAAGCAGCCCATGCCGGCCAACAGTGGCTACCGCGCTATCGGTTGCCACTTGTGTCTAGATGGGTACAAAGGACGGATCGCCATCCACCAAGTCATGCCCATCACGCACAGCCTGCAATTGCTAATGCTGCAACAAGCCAGCGCCATTGAACTGGGACAACAAGCCCAGCGCGAAGGTGTGCGCAGCCTGCGCGACAGCGGCTTGCTCAAGGTTGCCGCCGGGGAAACAACGCTTGAAGAAGTGGTGGCCGCAACCCATGAATAGCCACTGGGTGAAGTCGGATCAATCAGGCCAGGCGTCTTTCAATACGCGCTTCAAACACTCAGCCGTTACCTCTCATGAATTGACCGATTCCCACGTCAATTGGCCACCTTGGTTTCCTCCGGTGTGCCCTTGCTTGAGTCACTGGACGCGGTTCACAAGGGCTTTGCCGATCAAGCCATGGCGCACATTGTTGACCAAATGAAATCACG
>CANHLD010000086.1 GCA_947461325.1 Comamonadaceae bacterium | reverse complement strand
CCCAAGCGCCATATCCTGAAAGACATTTCGCTCAGCTTTTTCCCCGGCGCCAAGATCGGCGTGTTGGGCTTGAACGGTTCCGGCAAATCCACGCTGCTGAAAATCATGGCCGGTATCGATAAAGAGATTGAGGGCGAAGCCCAACCCATGCCCGGCTTGCGTATCGGTTATCTGCCGCAAGAGCCGAAGTTGCGCCCCGAACAAACCGTGCGCGAAGCGGTCGAAGGCGGCATGGAAGAAGTGATTCACGCCAAGCAACGGCTCGAAGAGGTGTACGCGGCTTACGCCGAAGAAGACGCCGACTTTGACGCGCTCGCTGCCGAGCAAGGCCAGTTGGAGGCCATCATCGCCGCCGCCGGTAGCGACAACAGCGATCACCAGTTGGAAATCGCTGCCGATGCATTGCGCTTGCCGCCTTGGGACGCGGTGATCGAGCATTTGTCCGGCGGTGAAAAACGCCGTGTTGCGCTGTGCCAGTTGCTGCTGTCCAAACCCGACATGCTGCTGCTCGACGAGCCGACCAACCACTTGGACGCCGAGTCTGTGGATTGGCTTGAACAGTTTTTGTCGCGTTTCTCCGGCACCGTGGTGGCCATCACCCACGACCGCTATTTCCTGGACAACGCCGCCGAATGGATTCTGGAGCTAGACCGCGGCCACGGCATTCCGTACAAAGGCAACTACACCACCTGGCTGGAGCAAAAGCAGGACCGTTTGGAGAAAGAACAAAAAGGCGAAGAGGCCCGTGCCAAAGCCTTGAAGAAAGAACTCGATTGGGTGCGCCAGAATCCCAAAGGCCGCCAAGCCAAGAGCAAGGCGCGTATTGCGCGCTTCGAAGAGTTGTCAGATTTCGAATACCAAAAGCGCAACGA
This sequence comes from Comamonadaceae bacterium, assembly GCA_947461325.1. Taxonomy (GTDB): domain Bacteria; phylum Pseudomonadota; class Gammaproteobacteria; order Burkholderiales; family Burkholderiaceae_C; genus Limnohabitans. Next base: position 6,329 of record CANHLD010000086.1, on the reverse strand, counting down.
GACGCAAGAGATTTTCATTCCCGTGGCTGAGCGTTTGGGACATGAGGTGATTGAATTCACCAATGTCAGCAAATCCTTTGGCGATCGTGTGTTGATCGACAACCTGAGCTTCAAAGTACCGGCGGGCGCCATCGTTGGCATCATCGGCCCTAACGGCGCCGGTAAATCCACGTTGTTCCGCATGATCGCGGGCAAAGAGCAACCCGACAGCGGCGAGATCAAACTCGGCCAAACCGTCAAGATGGCGTTTGTCGACCAAAACCGCGACGACTTAGCGAATGAAAAAACCGTCTGGGAAGACGTGTCAGGTGGCTTGGATATTCTGACCGTGGGTAAGTTTGAAATGGCGAGCCGCGCTTACTGCGGTCGCTTCAACTTCAACGGCGGTGACCAGCAAAAACGCGTGGGTACGCTCTCCGGCGGTGAACGCGGGCGTTTGCATTTGGCCAAAACCCTCATTGCGGGCGGCAACGTTTTGATGCTGGATGAACCGTCTAACGATTTGGACGTGGAAACCTTGCGTGCCTTGGAAGACGCGTTGCTCGAGTTCGCAGGCAGCATCATGGTGATCAGCCACGATCGCTGGTTCCTTGACCGCATCGCCACCCACATCCTGGCTTGCGAAGGCGACTCGCAATGGACGTTTTTTGACGGCAATTACCAAGAATATGAATCTGACAAGAAAAAGCGTTTGGGTGAGGAAGGTGCCAAGCCTAAGCGCATGCGTTACAAGGCTCTTAAGTAATTTCGCAACACTTTTTCGAGGTTTCAGTTGAGGAAATCAAGAAATATTTTATTAATTCTTAAAAATTAATAAAATGAAGATGTATTTGATTTTTTAATAATTAAAATATTCATTTTAACAAACTTCATCTTCTTGGTTAACCCAAGCTCAGCGGAGCCTCCATGAGCCACAAAGCAATTCCTGATTCTTCTGATGAGTATTGCGGAACCAGTTACGCTGCCAAATTACTCAATTTGTCGGTAGGTTCCATCCAATCTCTGGTTGAAAAAAATGAACTCATCGCCTGGAAAACCCAAGGCGGGCACCGCCGTATTTCGATCGAGTCTATTTACCAATACCAAAACCGCGCTAATTTATCCCCCAAAGCGCAAAACCACCACAGCAATTTTCTCAAGGTCATGGTGGTGGAAGATGACGACAACACCCGGGCCATGTACCAGGCCTATTTTGATCAATGGGATTTACCCATTGACGCTATTTTGTTGGGGTCAGCCATCGAGGCCTTGCTCGATATTTCCTTGGTCAACCCGCAGGTTTTATTAACCGATTTACGAATGCCGGGCGTTGACGGCGTAGAGATGATCAGACAACTGAATGCCCATCCCCAATATGCCCACTTGGCTGTGATTATCATCACCGGTTTGAATAAAGAGGATATTCAAGCTTACGGAGACTTGCCCTCAGGTACACATATATTGCAAAAGCCGGTGGACATGGGATGGCTCAAAGGTTATTTTCAAGCCATGCTGAGCTTACGAACGCCTGTCAAAAAAACCGCTATACAACTCGATATCGCCTGAAACAATGGCAATCAGCAAAGTGATTGCGTTTGCGGCGAAAGCGTACTGAATCATTGGCGACTCGAAGTCAGTAGGTTCACTCTTGCCAGTTCATGCCCTTGCCGTTAGCCTAGGCAAACATGAAACCTCACTACGCCCATTGGCCGCTTCGCGTGCCACACCACCTAACGCCTGCACACACCACTTTGTGGGACAACCTCGACATCAGTGCCCGCCGTTTTCCTGACAAAGATGCTTTGGTGTTTTTGGGCTGCCGCACCAGTTACCTTCAATTGGCGGAGCAAGCGCTGCGAGTCGCTGCTTGGCTGGCCAGTCTGGGCGTTAAAAAAGGCGACAGGGTGTTGCTCTACATGCAAAACTGCCCGCAATGGGTGGTTGCTCACTTTGGCATATTGCGAGCCAACGCAGTGGTGGTGCCCATCAACCCTATGAACCGCGCCAAAGAACTGGAGCATTACATCACCGATGCCGGCGCAAGCGTTGCTATTACCACGGCTGACCTGGCGCCATTCATGTCAGCTGCCAGTACTGAGGTTGGTGCTGAGGGTTTGCAACACATGTTGGTCACGCAATACGCTGATGCGTTTGAACCGCAACAACAGTCGACTGAACAATGGCCACAAAGTTGGCAATCCTGGTTGACTGCTGAACATGAAAAAACCACGCTCAAGGGCGGCGAGGTGCATGATTGGCGGAGGGTGCTGGCAAACACACTGGCCGCACCTGCGTACACAGTGACGCCAGACGATTTGGCCGTGTTGCCCTATACCAGCGGCACCACCGGTTTACCCAAAGGCTGTGTGCACCCGCACCGCAGCATCATGCACAACGCCATGTCGGCGGCTATCTGGCACAACGCGACGCAAGAAAACAAGGCCTTGTGTGTGGTGCCTATGTTTCACATCACCGGCATGGTGGCAGTGATGCACACATCCATTTATGCAGGTGCAACCATCGTGCTGATGCCGCGCTGGGACCGCGACTATGCAGGACATTTGATATCCAAACAGCGCATCACGCATTGGACCAATATTCCCACCATGGTGATAGATTTGCTGGGCAGCCCCACGTTTGACCAATACGATTTGACTTCTTTGATTGCCATCGGCGGTGGCGGCGCGGCCATGCCACAAGCCGTGGCTCAGCGTTTGCTGGACTTGTACGGTTTGCGTTACGTGGAAGGTTATGGACTGACCGAAACTGCTGCACCTTCGCACAGCAACCCGCCTGACCGGCCCAAGCAGCAATGTCTGGGCATTCCGTTTGTCGGCGTGGATGCCCGTGTGATCAATCCGGACACCTTGCAAGAAGCGGCTGTGGGTGAGCAGGGCGAAATCATCATGCGCGGGCCTCAAATATTTGATGGATACTGGCAGCGCCCGGATGCCACCGATGCGGCATTCATTGAGTTTGAAGGTCAACGCTATTTCCGCTCAGGCGACTTGGGGCATGTGGATGAAGAAGGCTATTTCTTTATTACCGACAGACTCAAGCGCATGATCAACGCGTCAGGGTTCAAGGTATGGCCGGCAGAAGTAGAGGCTTTGATGTTTCGTCATCCCGCCATTCAAGAAGCTTGTGTTATCTCGGCGCGGGACAGTTACCGGGGCGAAACTGTCAAGGCGTTTGTGGTATTGCGCCAAGGTCAACTAGGGCAAGTCAACGAAACAGACATCATCGATTGGTGCCGAGAAAACATGGCGGTTTATAAAGTACCTAGGTTGATTGAATTTATAGATGCATTGCCTAAAAGCGGCAGCGGAAAAGTGATGTGGCGCAGTTTGCAGGAAGCGGAAATGGCCAAGCCCGCGTAAGGCGTTGGGCAGTATCACTGAATCGGTTTGCCGCTGCTGATCCATTCGTCAATTTGCTGTTCCAAAGTTTCGCTGCTGGCCGAGTAAGGATCAAATTCCGGGTGTTGCATGACCACCATCGGGTCGGTGTCGGACAGGTCAATCAATGCCATAGACCACTGGCTGTATTTTCTTTGGGTAATTTCTTCATATTTCACCAGTTCCACATCTTTGTGGCGCGAGTCCCTCACGATCCGGCCATACAACTGGTTGATGATGCTGCGTTCGCCTTCAAGCATTTGCAGAAAAAAACCGTCGCCTTGGCAAAGTACGCCAGTGATTTGGTTGACCCGGTTAAAGCCCATGGCCGTTTTGAGAATGGAACCTGTGACCACACTGGTTTGTGGCCCGGCACTGCGACTGATGTAAAAAGCTCGAACCAGCATGGATAACTCCTTTGACATCCCAACGAGAAATGAAGCTTCCGCTGTAATGACGCATAGTAAGCGCAATTGAGTCTGGTTTGAGGGCAGGAAACCCCTTAGTAAACCATTGATCTGTCACAGGGCAAAGCGGGTGTAATGTGACAGTATGAAGTCAATAAACCGCTTGCGTATGATGAAACCATGTTGAAACTCTCCGTGCTCGATCAGTCTGTGGTGTCTTACGGACAACCACAGGATGCTGCAATTCGCCATACGTTAAATTTGGCGCAACGCTGTGAGGCATGGGGTTACGACCGTTTTTGGGTCAGCGAGCACCACAACTTGCCCAGCATAGCGGGCACCGCGCCCGAGGTTTTATTGGCGGCGATTGCCGCACGCACCACGCGCATACGTTTGGGCAGCGCCGGCGTCATGTTGCCGCATTACGCGCCATTCAAAGTGGCCGAACAATTTCGCGTGTTGGATGCCCTCGCGCCCGGTCGCATAGACCTGGGTTTGGGCCGCGCACCCGGTAGCGACGGGCGTACATCGCAATTGCTCAACCCGGACCGTTATGCCTCCGAGCGTTTTCCGCAACAGGTCATGGAATTGCAGGCTTGGGTGACGGGACAGGATTTTCCGGCGGGACACCCGGGTCACGGCGTGATCGCGCAACCGACAGGCGACACATCGCCGTCCCTGTGGATTTTGGGCAGCTCCAACTACGGCGCTCAACTCGCTGCACATTTGGGTTTGCCGTATGCATTTGCTTATTTCTTCAGCGACGGCGTTGGCTGCGAACAGGCGTTGGACTTGTACCGCAGCCATTTCAAACCCAGTGCCTATTTGGACAAACCGCAAGCCACGATTTGCGTGTCTGCGCTGGCGGCTGACACCGAAGAACAAGCCTGGTTCCAATTTCAAAGCCGCGCACGCTGGCGCTTGGAACGTAACCGGGGCAGGGTGACGGCTTTGTTGCCGCCGGAGATGGCAGTGGCTGATTTGACTCCGCAAGATGCCGCAGCCATTAAAGCCATGCGCGACGATGCACTGGTGGGCACAGCCGCGCAAGCCGCCGACAAAATGCGTGCGCTGGCGTCCAGCTTGGAGCTAGATGAACTCGTGGTCTGCACCTGGGTGCATGACCCCGTCGTACAGCTGCGCTCTTTTGAATTGCTAGCGCAAGTTTTTTCTTTGAAGACAAGGGCGTTGAAACACCCTGAAGTCACATTGGTCTGAAATTTTTACAACGGAGACTTTCCCATGTTTGCAACTTCAATCGCGGGCAGCCTGCCCAAACCCGAATGGCTGGCCGAAACACAAAAACTGTGGCCGCAATGGAAAGCCGAGGGCGACGCTTTGCGCCAAGCCAAAGCAGACGCCACGCTGTTGTGGATCAAAGCGCAGGAAGACGCAGGCCTGGACATCATTGGTGACGGCGAGCAAGCGCGTCAGCATTTTGTGCACGGCTTTTTAGAGCAAGTTGAAGGCATAGACTTTGAAAACAAAGTCAAGATGGGCATTCGCAATAACCGCTACGACGCCATGGTGCCGCAAGTGGTGTCGGCCTTGAAACTCAAGGGCAGGGTGCATGCCATGGAAGCGCAGTTACTGCGTGCGCACACCAAGAAAAAAATCAAATTCACCTTGCCCGGTCCGATGACGATTGTCGACACCGTGGCAGACCGTTTTTACGGCGAGGGCAATGAGGGCCGCATCAAAATGGCCATGGCGTTTGCTGAGTTGTTGAACCAAGAAGCGTTGGCTTTGCAAGCCGATGGCGTGGACATCATTCAGTTTGATGAACCGGCTTTCAATGTGTACATGGAAGAAGCGGCGGACTGGGGCGTGAAAGCGCTGGAGCGTGCGGCCCAGGGCTTGACCTGTACCACCGCTGTGCATATTTGCTATGGCTACGGCATCAAGGCTAACGTGGATTGGAAAAACACGCTCGGTCACGAATGGCGACAGTACGAAAAAATATTCCCGGCGCTGGCAAAAAGCAGCATCGACCAAGTGAGTTTGGAATGTTTCCATTCGCATGTGCCCATGGATTTGATCGCGCTGCTGGAAGGCAAAGACGTGATGGTCGGCGTGATTGATGTGGCGTCCGACACGATTGAAACGCCCGAGGAAGTGGCCGACACCATTGGCAAAGCGCTGAAGTTTGTGAACAAGGACAGATTGTTTCCCTGTACCAACTGCGGCCTGGCGCCGATGAGCCGGGAAGTGGCGTTGAAAAAGCTGGAGGCGTTGGCTAAGGGTGCGGCTTTGGCTAGGGCGCGGATGTGATGTTTGGTATGGCCGCCGATTGCGGCGAGGCCATTGCCAAGTTGTAGCTCTCCCTCTCGCCCTCAGTTTTGATAGTTCCAAGCTGCATGTTGTCTATTTCATTTTTTGATTTAACTGAGTTGATGTTAAGTTGCACCTTCGCCAATTGCGCAAGATAGGGCACAACTTCAGGAAAGCGGGAGGCTACCTGAATCAACAGCGCAGCAGGAGTACTTAACTTAGTTTGTGACGACTCCCACTTGGCAAAAGAGCTTGGACCTGCACCAAAAAGTTT
>CANHLD010000085.1 GCA_947461325.1 Comamonadaceae bacterium | reverse complement strand
TAAAACCTGGCCACAATAGTGCATTTTCACTGTCACCGAGCGCAGGCAGTGAGTGCATCCTGGCCCACCACAGGGCGGAGAAAAATGCACCAAAGAACATGACTTCAGAGAAGATGAACCAGCTCATGCCCCAGCGGAAAGACAAATCGATCTTGCGGCCATATTGACCAGACTCGCTTTCATGTACCGCTTCGCTGAACCATTGGAATAGCACAAACAACCAAATTGCCAAACCGGCAAACAAAGCGTATTTGCCCCAACTGACATCATTCACCCATTGGCTGGCACCCAAAATGACAAAGAACAAACCAAAAGCTGCCGATGCCGGGTGGCGCGAAGGCTCTGGTACAAAGTAATAAGGCTTGGCGCCATGTGTTGTGCTGCTCATCTCGACTCCTTTTATTTTGTAACGACCAGATTGACAACAACCATCAATCCAGCCACAAATAACAAACCCGCCACCAATCCAACACCCAAGATATGCAAAGGTGTGATGTGCGACAAATCTTCTTGAAATTCACTGTTTTTACGGATACCAATAAAAGACCATGACACGGCCACAATGGAACGCCAAAAAGGACGTCTGACATTCACTGGGGCGACTACATTAACTTGGTCGGGATTCATACGCCGTCTTCCTTTGACTTGACACTCGATACAGTGCTTGAAGGGGCAGCCGGGGTTTTGCTTCCGACTTCAAAAAAAGTGTAAGACAACGTGATGGTGTTCACACCTTTGGCCAGTTTAGGGTCCACCACGAAAGCCACTGGCCATTGTTTCTTCTCACCCGGCGCCAAGGTGTACTGATTGAAACAGAAACACTCTAATTTATTGAAATGCGCAGCTGCTTCGCGGGGTGCATAGCTAGGTATGGCCTGTGCTGACATGGTGCGGTTTTGAACGTTTTGAAATTCATACATCACCGTGGTCAACTCGCCCGGGTGCACTTGTACAGAATTTTGCATGGGCTTGAAATGCCAAGGTCCACGAGAATTTGCATCAAATTCAATCGTGATGGATCTGCTGGTATCTATTTGCGTATTGGCGGGAGCGGCAGCTAGACGAGCATTGCCGGAACCAGGCAGCTCTTTTTCGCCCAACGCCAAAATATTGATACCCGTCAATTCACAAATGGCTCTGTAAATAGGTATCAATGCATAACCAAAGCCAAACATTAAAACAGCCACCACTGCCAGCTTTCGCAGCATGCGCAAGTTATCAGTTTGCAGACCCAAGCTCATTGTCATGTGGGATTGATAAAAAGTATTTTGGCCAGAATACCCAGAAAAAACACAACCGCTGTTGAGGCCAATATCAGCCCCAATTTCAGGTTATTTTTTTTCTGTTCTGGCGTCATGGCTCAAGGATCAATGCACTGATTCAAGCAACGATGCGGGTGGCATCATGGTTGAGTTTGGGCGGTGTTTCAAAGGTGTGGAAAGGTGCAGGTGATGGCACTTCCCACTCCAGACCTTCGGCAGCTTCCCAAGGACGCTGGGGTGCTGGCTCACCTTTTCCGCGCATTGTGGGCAACACAATGAAAAAGAAGAAGTAGACCTGTGCGATACCAAAAGCGAAACCACCGACTGAAGCTAACGCGTTGAAATCAGCAAACTGCATGGGGTAGTCAGCGTAACGACGTGGCATGCCAGCCAGACCCAAGAAGTGCATAGGGAAGAAGGTGACGTTGAAAGAAATCAGGGTCCACCAGAAATGGATTTTTCCACGTGTTTCGTTGTACATCACGCCTGTCCACTTCGGTGCCCAGTAGTAGTAACCGGCGAACATGGTGAACAAAGAACCGGCCACCAATACATAGTGGAAGTGAGCCACCACGTAATAGCCGTCTTGCAACTGCAAGTCGATGGGTGCCATGGACAAAATGAGTCCGGTGAAACCACCCATGGTGAACACAAAGATGAAGCCCACCGCAAAGAGCATAGGGGTCTCAAAGGTCATGGATCCCTTCCACATGGTGGCGATCCAGTTAAACACTTTCACGCCTGTGGGCACAGAAATCAGCATAGTGGCATACATGAAGAACAGCTGACCAGTGACAGGCATGCCGGTGGTGTACATGTGGTGCGCCCACACGATGAAAGACAAAATCGCAATGGAAGAAGTGGCATACACCATGGAGGCGTAGCCGAACAATTTCTTGCGTGAAAAAGCGGGCACGATTTGGCTGATGATGCCGAAGGCCGGCAAAATCATGATGTACACCTCGGGGTGGCCGAAGAACCAGAAGATGTGCTGGAACATCACGGGGTCGCCGCCGCCGGCCGGGTTAAAGAAAGTGGTGCCGAAATGGCGGTCTGTCAGCGTCATGGTGATGGCGCCGGCCAACACAGGCATGACCGCAATCAACAAATAAGCTGTGATCAACCAGGTCCAAACAAACATCGGCATTTTCATCAATGTCATGCCGGGCGCGCGCATGTTCAAAATGGTGACGATGATGTTGATAGAACCCATGATGGAACTGGCTCCCAACAAGTGCAACGCAAAAATGGCGGCGTCCATAGAGGGACCCATTTGCAGTGTCAGCGGCGCATAGAGGGTCCAACCAGCTGCCGGTGCACCGCCAGCCATAAAAAATGAACCAGCCAACATGAGTGCAGCGGGAATCATCAGCCAGAAGCTGAAATTGTTCATGCGGGCAAATGCCATGTCAGCTGCGCCGATTTGCAATGGAATCATCCAGTTGGCAAAGCCGACGAAGGCCGGCATGATGGCGCCGAACACCATGATCAAGCCGTGCATGGTGGTGAATTGATTGAACAACTCGGGATTGACAAACTGCAAGCCAGGCTGGAACAGCTCGGCACGGATCAGCAATGCCAGTATGCCGCCAATGATGAACATGGTGAAGGCAAACAGCAAATACAGCGTGCCGATGTCTTTGTGGTTGGTGGCGTACACCCAGCGTTTCCAACCGTGAGGGGCGCCATGGTGGTCATGATGATCGTGGTCAGCCGCACCGTGGCCGTGGGGATCTAGAACTGCACTCATAAAGGTTCCTTCGATTTATATGTACTTAAATGCGGGCTGCGCGCACATCGGCAGGCTGAACAAGTTGACCGGTTTTGTTAGACCAGTTGTTTTTGGTGAAACTGATCACAGCGGCAATCTCTGAATCGCTGAGTTGCTTCCATGCAGGCATGGCATTGTTTTGACCATTGAGCAACACTTTGATTTGCTTGCTGGCATCGGCGTCTAAAACGACAGCCGCACCGTCAAGCGCTTTGATAGGGCCGGCGCCTTTGCCGCTGGCTTGGTGGCAAGCGACACAATTGGCAGCATAGACCTTTTCGCCTTTTTGTGTGAGTTCAGCCAATGTCCAGACTTTGCTGGGATCGTCTTGCTTGGCTGCCAGTTTTTTGTTTTCGGCTGCGACCCAAGCGGTGTAATCCTCGGCGCTGACAACCTTGACGTGGATAGGCATGTAGGCGTGTTCTTTACCGCACAATTCTTGGCACTGGCCATGGAAATCGCCGATTTGTTCTGCTTTAAACCAAGTATCGCGCACAAACCCCGGGATGGCATCTTGCTTGATGCCGAATGAGTTCACTGCAAATGAGTGAATCACGTCATTGGAAGTGGTGATGATGCGGATTTTTTTGCCGACCGGTACAACCATGGGGTTGTCCACTTTCAACAGGTAATCGTCTGTGGGGGTTGGCTTGCCGGAGTTGGACATTTCGCGATGTCCGTTATCCAGAGTGGAGATGAAGCCGATGCCCTCGCCCTCACCCTTGATGTAGTCATACCCCCATTTCCACTGGTAACCGGTGGCTTTGATGGTGATTTCTGCGTTAGATGTGTCTTTGCTGGCAACCACAGCTTTGGTGGCGGGCAATGCCATCAGTACCACGATGATGAAAGGAACCACTGTCCAAGCTATCTCAACTTTGACTGATTCATGGAAGTTTGCAGACTTATGGCCTACAGATTTGCGGTGTTTCCAGACAGAATAAAACATAACACCGAATACGGCCACAAAAATCACCGTACAAATGATCAACATGAACCAGTGCAACCATACCTGCTGCTCAGCAATTTTAGTGACCGGAGGATGCAAATTCAATTGACGTACTGCGGGACCGCCGGGGAGATCATTGACAGCCCAAGCTGCACTTGAAACCAATGCGACCGAAGCCCAAAGGGCTGTTTCTAGTTTTTTGAGAATGTGGTTCATCATGTTTTAAAAAATTCAGCTGAAAAAATTCATGCGGTTAACCGAATCATTGTAGCAACCCGAATTCAATCATTGCCTGACGCGAATCTTGCTGGAATCAGTGTGAAGGGGCATTCAATCCGAAAGCCAAATATCAGGCTTTTGAGGGAACAGTTCTGTCCCCGCCCAGCATGCTTTTCATGTCATTCAAGCTAATCACCGTCTCACTTTGGCGACCCGTCGCTGTCTTCGCTTTGAAGGCGTGGCCGTAAATCACCTCGAACGTCAAAGTCAGCCTGTCTGTGCATTTTGAAACGCTGAGTTTTTCATTCAAAGCTTCAACCAAGCGCCCTCGCCAAGCCTTGCCACGCAAAAAAGCAAATCGCTGCGGATGCAAATTACGTCCCAGCGTTCGCAGATCGGCTATCAACGGGTCTGCACTTGCATACGTCAAAGTGATGCGCTCCATGTCCATGATCGGCTGGGTAAAACCCGATTTCAACAACATATCGCCCCAGTCGTGCATGTCTGTGAACGCATGGTGCGGCGCGGGCCAACCCTGTTGCTCATACACAGCTCTCAGCTCCTTCAGGCTGTCCGGGCCGAGGCAGGAAAACATGACATACCCCTGTTCATTCAAAGACTGGTTCCAATCGGTCATCAGTTGCATCGGATCAGCACATTGGTGAAGCTGCATATGGCTCCAGACCATGTCAGCAGGTGACGCAACTTTCGAACGGAAATTCAGTGTCGGGCGTTTCCAAAATTGCCACCATGGTGGTTCAAGCGCGGTTTGCGCCCAGCGTAAATCTTGCGGATCACTTTCAAGCACCGTGACCGCCGCTTTCGGGCAGTGAGATGACACCAGTGGCAGGCTGTCCAAGCCGCCGGTTCTCGGCGCCCACAACACCCAGTGCCGGGTGTCGTGCTTGATCAGCGGTAAACGGGACGCCATTCTTTTTGCCACTTCGGCATACAGCCAAGGCTGGCCGCAAACGCTGTATTTGCGCGCCGCAAAGCTGGCCGCCAGCGCATCCATAGGCGGCAGCAGTTGACCGTTTTCGGGTGAATCACTCACAGACATGGGATGGGGATGTTTTTAAATTCACTTGATGACGTTCAATACCAAAGCATACCCACAATGGAGAAAACACTTTGCACTGCCAAAGTTGATTCCCATCCCAAGGCCTAGCTTGTGTCGCGTGTGTGATCGGTGGTGTCACCACATCGTGTGTCAAAACTGCCTGCAACTTCATCAAACCTTTACCCGCCGCTGTCGCCTGTGCGCCCTACCCTGTGCAATGGACATGTGTTTGACGTGCCTGAGTCAGCCACCCGATTGGCAGGAATGCGCCAGTGCCGTTACTTATGCGGACCCTTGGCGCAGTCTGATTATTGACTTCAAGTTTCATGAAAACCCCGGCTTGGCCAAGTTTTTATCAACCTTGATTTTGAACAACCCGTTTGCACGCGAGTTGGTGCATGCGGCGGATGTGCTTGTGCCAGTGCCTGCGGCCACACAAAAACTGAGAGAGCGCGGTTTCAACCCGGCCTTGTGTCTGGCGCACGCACTGGCTAAAGACCGCTGCCTTGACGATGCGCTGGTGAAATGGCGACAAACGCCGCCTCAGTCCGGATTGGATCGTGAGCGCAGGTTGAGCAATCTCAAGCACTCGATAACAGCCCATCCTTTGATGGCAGTCAAACTCAAATCACGCCACGTGGTGTTGGTAGATGACGTCATGACCACCGGCAGTACGTTGCAAACCTGTACTCAGGCGCTTTATACGGCCGACGTGAAACAGGTGAGTTGCGTCGTGTTAGCCAGAGCCGAACCTAGTTCGCAGGCACAATCGGCTTTACTTGACTGACAAAACATGTTCAATATCGTTCTGGTTCATCCCGAAATTCCACCCAACACGGGCAACATCATTCGCTTGGCCGCGAACACCGGTTGCGCCTTGCATTTGATTGAACCGCTGGGATTTTCCATGGACGACAAAAGCATGCGTCGCGCCGGGCTGGATTACCACGAATACGCCAACGTCAAGCGTCACCCTGACTGGTCCACATTTCTACAAACAGAACAACCCAATACCGCGCGTTGTTTCGCCATGAGTACTCACGGAACGACCGGCGTTCATGAGAGCAAATTTACAGCCAACGATTGGCTGGTATTTGGTTCCGAAACCAAAGGCTTGCCCTTGGATTTGCGTTTGAGTTTTGACGCGAAACGATTGTTGCGTTTACCCATGTTGCCCGGGCAGCGCAGCCTGAATTTGTCTAACTCGGTTGCCGTGGTGATTTACGAAGCCTGGCGCCAGCAAGGTTTTTCCATGCCGCCACTTCAGGCGTAGTGACGCACCAGCGATTCGGCCACACACACCGGTTTGTCACTGCCTTCACGCTCGATGGTGACTTTCCAGGTCATTTGAATGCCCAGAGGCGAAATGTCTTCGCAGGCCAGCAAATGCATGTGGCCGCGCAAACGGCTGTCCACCGGCACTGGTGCGGTGAAGCGCACTTTGTTCAAACCGTAATTCACACCCATGCGGGTCTGGTCAATGGCAAATGCAGATTCAAAAAATTGGGGCAACAGCGACAAGGTCAAAAAACCGTGCGCAATGGTGGTACCAAAAGGCCCTGCAGCGGCTTTGTCTTTGTCGATATGAATCCATTGGTGGTCATTGGTTGCTTGGGCAAACAGGTTGATTTGCTCTTGGGTCACAGAAAACCAAGGGCTGGTGGCCACATCTTGTCCGACACAGGCCTTGACTTCATCAAAGTTCTTGAATTGTTTTTTCATGTTGCTGACTATCCTTGTATTTGCGAATCCTGTGCGTCACGTTTTCAGGCGTGCATGCCGTCCACTAAAATCTCTTTTTTGACTTTTCAACACATCCGTCCATGAGTGCATTCTTAGAAGAAACCGTCCTGACAGTACACCATTGGACCGATCGCTTATTCAGTTTTACCACCACCCGTGACATGGCATTGCGCTTTTCCAATGGCCATTTCACCATGATC
>CANHLD010000084.1 GCA_947461325.1 Comamonadaceae bacterium | reverse complement strand
GGCTTTGTCTATGCGACTGTCCGAGGTGATTGCCAAACTCAAAGGCAGCGAGTTATCGGTGTTGATATCTCAATCCGATTTAAACCATTCCAGCGGTTTGCTGGACGACACCGTGGTGATTGAACGCGGCGCCAATATCAAAAAATCTTACCCGGATTCATGATGTTCTTCGGGTCCAGTGCCTGCTTGATGGTGCGCATCATAGACACCGCGCCGGCGCCTGCTTCGGTCACCAGAAAATCCATTTTGTGTAGCCCAATGCCGTGCTCACCCGTACAGGTGCCGTCCAACGACAACGCGCGTGCGACCAACTGGTTGTTCAGCGTTTCAGCGGTGGCGCGTTCCTCTGCGCTGTCCGGATCTATCAAATAACCGAAGTGGAAATTGCCGTCGCCGACATGTCCGACCAGGAAATAAGGAATGCCCGAGGCATCCACCTCGGCGATCGAATCGAGCAAGCAATCGGCCAGACGCGAAATCGGTACGCAGGTATCTGTGCTGATCACGCGGCAGCCAGGGCGACTGGTTAAGCCTGCGAAATACGTGTTGTGTCTTGCTGTCCACAAGCGGGTGCGGTCTTCTGGTGTGGTCGCCCACTCGAAAGCCTGACCGCCGAATTCAGAGGAAACCTCTTGAACCGTTTCAGCTTGCTCCTTGACGCTGGCGGGCGAGCCGTGAAATTCCATCAACAACATGGGCTGCACCGGCAAATTGACTTTGGAATAGGCGTTCACCATTCGAACCGCATTTTTGTCAATCAACTCGACACGCGCAATCGGCACGCCCATTTGAATGATTTGAATCGTTGTATGGACCGCCGCTTCGATGGATGGAAAAGAACAAGTAGCGGCAGATACGGCCTCTGGCAATGGAAACAGTTTCAGTGTGATTTCAGTGATCACGCCCAGCGTGCCTTCGCTGCCGACCATCAAACGCGTCAGGTCGTAACCGGCGGAGGATTTGCGTGCGCGTGTGCCGGTGCGGATGATGTCGCCGCTGGCGGTGACCACTTCCAGGCCCAGCACGTTTTCCCGCATGGTGCCGTAACGAACCGCATTGGTGCCGCTGGCGCGGGTGGCGCTCATGCCGCCGATGCTGGCATCTGCGCCCGGGTCGATCGGGAAAAACAAGCCCGTACTTTTGATTTCTTCGTTCAATTGTTTGCGGGTCACGCCAGGTTGCACGGTGACCGTCAAATCTTCAGGGTTGATGCTGAGCAACTTTTTCATGCGCGAAACATCAATGCTGATACCGCCCTGAACCGCGAGCAAATGGCCCTCAAGAGAGGAGCCGATGCCAAAAGGGATGACAGGTACCGAATGTTCGTTGGCGTGCTTCACGGCGAATGACACGTCCGCCGTGCTTTCGGCAAACACCACCGCCGCAGGCGGCGGCACGGTGGTGTAGGCGGATTCGTCACGCCCGTGGTGCTCGCGCACCGACAAGGCGGTGGAGCATCTGTCGCCAAAATGCGCTTTGAGGGTGTCGATTAATACCTGAGGCACATCGCGCAGGGCAATGACGGGCATCAGATGTTGGGCGGTGGTTGGTGCATTCATGGCAGCGTACTCCTGTGAATTTCTATTTTAAGCAGTGCGGTCGCTCGTCCACACAGGCATTTACCCGGCGGTGACACCTCCAGCGTTGTCAGTGAAGCAAAGCTCCTCAAGATTGGCGGCGACAAGCGCCTAAGACCTTGCGTCAGGCTTTGGCTGGCAGCGTGATGCCGGGGAAAATTTTGATCACCGCGCTGTCATCTTCTTTGGCAAACCCGGCGGTACTGGCTTGCATGAACATTTGGTGTGCGGTGCTCGAGAGCGGCAGTGGGAACTTGCTGGCGCGTGCCATGTCCAGCACCAGCCCTAAGTCTTTGACGAATATGTCTACCGCAGACAGCGGCGTGTAATCAGCAGCCAGCACATGCGCCATGCGGTTTTCAAACATCCAACTGTTGCCCGCGCTGTGGGTGATGACTTCATACAAAGCAGCCGCGTCCACGCCTTCGCGCAGTCCCAGTGCCATGGCTTCGGCGGCGGCCGCGATATGCACACCGGCGAGCAACTGGTTGATGATTTTGACCTTGCTGCCTGCACCTGCTTTGTCGCCAAGTTTGTAAACAGAAGCAGCCATGGCGTTGAGCATGGGTTCGCAAAGCGCATAGGCCGCAGGCGTGCCAGAAGTCATCATGGTCATTTGACCGCTGGCTGCTTTGGCCGCGCCGCCTGAAATGGGCGCATCCAGATAGAGCAAACCCAGTTGATGTAAGCGGGCTTCTAAAGCGATAGACCAGTTTGGGTCGACGGTAGAGCACATCACAAACACACTGCCCGGCGCCATGGCGGCGGCCGCGCCGTGGTCGCCGAACAAAACCGATTCGGTTTGCGCAGCATTCACCACCACGCTGATCACCACCGGGCAAGCCGCAGCCACCTCGGCGGGGGTTGCACAAGCCACGCCACCGCCATCAGCAGCGAATTCCGCCGCCGCGCCTAGCCGGGCATCACACACATGAACCGCGAAGCCCGCGCGTCTTAAGCTGCTGGCCATGCCTTTTCCCATGGCACCCAAACCGACCACGCCCACTGCATTGGTGACACTCATAGATAAAACCTCATAAAACCGCAAGCGTAGCCGACTTCCGGGTCAGCTGAGACAATGCGTTCAACTAAAGGAACATCACCATGGGAAACCGACTCACTCAAATAGCCACCCGCACCGGCGACGACGGCACCACCGGCTTGGGCGACAACCGGCGGGTCAGCAAAAACAGTTTGCGTGTGCACGCCATGGGCGAGGTGGATGAGCTCAATTCACACATTGGCGTGTTGCTGTGCGAGGAGATGTCTGCCAGCTTGCGCGAATTACTGGTGGAAGTGCAGCATCAATTGTTCAATTTGGGCGGCGAGCTCAGCATTCCCGGGTTTGAGTTGTTGAAAACGGATGCCTTGCTGCTTCTGGACAACGCTTTGACCGAGTACAACGAGGAATTACCCAAGTTGCAGGAGTTTATTTTGCCCGCAGGCAGCCGCGCTGCATCGCTCGCCCATGTGTGCCGCACTGTGGCGCGACGTGCGGAACGCGCGGTGGTGGCACTGGGCGCTGAAGAAGCCTTGAACCCGACACCGCGCCAATACCTCAACCGCTTGAGTGACTTGATGTTTGTGCTGTCTCGCGTGCTCAACCGCATGAACGGCGGCGACGACGTGTATTGGAAAAGTGAGCGGATGCAAAACGCGGACAACTGATTTACGCAGTCAGCAGCAGGCTCAGCGTTGACTATTGACAAAATAAGTTGCAAGTCTGCGGTCTATGGTTTTTAAATCCTCATCGACTTTGATATCAAGCGGCATGCGTCGCTTCACATTTTCTTTGGTGGACACAGAGGACTGGTAAAAGGAATGCCAAGTGAAACGCCAAGGGCCGTGCAAAGGCGGTGTATCGGCAAAACCTATCTTCAAATAGGTTGACTTTTCATCGTGACAACTCAGGCGACGGTGGTGTATCAAATCGGCGTGATCTTTTTTGTTGAAACAAGCACGGGTGAAATTAGAAGATGAAAACGGCACGCCCAAATACACAGGCTTGAATTCAGATGGTCCGGGTCGGTCACCATTTGTTAACAGCTCCAAAAAATCAGCTGCCTCATTGAGGCCGCCGCCACCGGAGTACATGAATCGCTTGCTTTGGGTAAGGGCAATCGCCCATCTGTTGGCATCCAGCTGGTAAAGCGCAGGGTAAATTTCGGGCTTACTCAACCAAGGATCTTGGTCGGGTTGGTATATGTATTCCAAGGTTTGAAATGTGGGCACATGCTCAGCGAAGTTCCACGACCTGCCTGCCTCGTTCTTAGCTTGACGTTTCACACGAATCAGCATGGGTTTGGATGTGTCTATCAAATAGACAAAGCCATCGTCGACCTTGTTTCGCACATACGCTTTGGTTGCTGAGGCATCACATGCTGGTGTTTGTAACTGGCACAGCGATACCAAGCGAGAGGTGTCAAATTGAGTTCGGCTCAAGGGTCGCAACGCAACACCCGGTGCGTGTGTGCCGGCGTGGGCACTTGTGCCGACCATTGCACAAATGAACAAGCCGCACAAGCGAAGAAACAGTAACGGCGGCTTAATGAAAAATTTGTCAGACATAGGTTCTCGCAGACAACAGGTGATAGGGAATGACACATGGTCCACAATCTGTCTTGAAGAAGGCATCATTCAATTCAGTTTAAGTCGCCAATTGCTGGCGCTGTCATCTTCGCAAAATATCATGAGCACACGACACCGTTTTTTATTCGTTCAATTGATTGGCCTTTTTCTCTGCTTCATGGGATGGCCGGCTTGGGCCGAGGATTTGCGGCTGGCCATGGCCAACCCGGCCAGTGCCGCGTGTACCCAAGCGGGCGGACAACTCAGCACGCTTCAAACCGCGCAGGGTGAAACAAAACTGTGTACCTTGCCATCGGGCGTGGTGTGTGAGGAATGGGCCTTTTTCAAAGCCACTTGCGGGCGAGACACGCCACCGACTGACAATAAGCAGTCTCGCCAAGCACCAGCTCAACCAGCCACCAAAGGCAGCGATCGTCCTTGATGCACACCTTGGCTTATTGGGCTGGTGTTTCCTTCATCGACAAAATCCAGTCAACCAGCAGGCGGATTTCACTTTGGCTCAAATTCAAAAAAGCCGGCATCAGACTGCGCCCACCCCCGCCCCATACGCCTTTGCCACCGTTACGGATTTTTTCACTGAGGTATTCCACAGCAGTTGGGTCGCCACGGTATTTTTCGGCGATTTTTTGGTAAGACGGCACCGACATGGTGTGCTGGTCAATGCTGTGGCACCCCAGACAGGCTTTTTCCTTGGCCAAAGCGGTGGCATCCGTTTGTGCAAACAATCCCAAAGGTGAAAGACAAAGGCAAAACAACACAGACCTAAACATGTGAACACACTCCAAAAAAGGGGAAATATTCACATGTTTACGAAAAACACTGGGGGACAAGCTTGAAAAGGCTGACGCAGTGTCAGGGCTTTGTCACTATTTGGGCGCCAACACCGACAACGTCAACCTTGACACACAACTGGTGCGACCTTGGTCGTCGGTCATGTCGATTTGCCAAACCTGCGTGCTGCGCCCAATGTGCACTGGCCGTGCAATGCCGTTCACCCAGCCATTTGCCACACCGCGAATATGGTTGGCGTTGATGTCCAGGCCGACGATACGGTGACCAACTGGCGTCGAATAATCAGCGCCGCAAGAACCCAAAGTTTCGGCCAACATGACGCTTGAACCCCCATGTATCACGCCATAAGGCTGGCGCGTACGCTCATCCACCGGTATGCGGCCACGAATGAAATCCGGGCCGATTTCGACAAACTCTATGCCCAGACGTTCGGCCGCAGTGTCGATGTGCGTGGTGGTCAATATCTCGGTGCTGATGGGTTTGGTCCAAATCGCCATGACAATGCGGTTCCTTCAATGACAAGCCCGCATCTTAGTGGTGTACGACCTGATGCCGCAGGTGCTGCTTGCTGATAACCTCTGGGACATGACCCAATCCACTCACCCCCAGCCGCCGTTTGTTCCGCAAATCCGTCTCTACCAGCAATGGCTGGCCGAGCATCGCCAATTGCATTTTGATGATTACCAAGCCATGTGGCGCTGGTCGGTCACAGATATCGAAACGTTCTGGCAGTCCGCTTGGGATTATTTGGATTTGCAATCGCCCACACCGCACACCGCCGTGCTCGAGCGCAACACCATGCCGGGTGCGCGCTGGTTTCCCGGCGCGAAAGTGAATTACGCGCAACAGGTCTTGCGCCACGTGGAAGCAGCACACGACGCAGGCATGCTGGCCATCATCAGCAACAACGAAAAAGGTCAACGCAGAGAACTCAGTTGGCCCGAGTTGAAACGCCAAGCGGCCGCGCTGTCATTGCATTTGCAGGCGCTTGGCGTGCAACCCGGCGACCGTGTCGCTGTCTACATGCCCAATATTCCCGAGACCATGGTGGCGTTTTTGGCGGTGGTCAGTGTCGGCGGCATTTGGAGTGTGTGCGCGCCGGACATGGGCACCAACGCTGTCGTTGACCGGTTCAAACAAATCACGCCCAAAGTGTTGATCGCGGTCGATGGGGTCACTTATGGTGGTAAAGACTTAGAGCGCCACACGGTGGTGGGCGAGTTGCGCGCCGCATTACCGAGTGTGGAGCATGTGGTGATTTACCGCAACCTCGGCGGTCAACCCGCTGTGCCGGACAGCGCTGACTGGGCGCAGATCGTGCAACGAAACGATGCAGCAGTGCATGCATTCGAACCTTTGTGGTTGGACTTCAACCATCCGTTGTGGATTGTGTATTCGAGTGGCACCACTGGTTTGCCCAAACCGCTGGTGCATGACCACGGCGGCACCATGCTCAACGGCATGGCGCATAAAAACCTGCATTACGACGTGGCTTGCAGTTACGAACCCAACTCCTGGGGCGAGCGTTTTCTCTGGTATTCATCTACCGGTTGGGTGATGTGGAACGCGCAACTCAGCGGCTTGCTCAGCGGTACCACTTGCGTGATTTACGACGGCAACCCGGGTGGCTCCAAAGACAAACCTGACTGGGGCGTGTTGTGGCGTTATGCCGCCACTGAAGGCGTGACGTTTTTTGGCGGCGGCGCTGCGTTTTTTGCCAACTGCATGAAAGCCGATGTGCAACTGGCAGGCATCAAGGGACTGCATACCGTGCGTGCTTTGGGCACCACCGGCTCACCCTTGAGCGCTGAGGTGCAGCAATGGGGCACTGACCAATTCAAACAGGTGTATGCCAAGGCTGGAGTGCAGCGCCCGGACATCTGGTGGTGCAATATTTCGGGCGGCACCGATGCCGGCGCGTATGTCGGCGGACACCGCGAATTGCCCATGGCTGCAGGTGAAATGCAGTGCCGTTTTCTGGGCGTGAGCGTTGAGGCGTGGAACGAACAAGGCCAACCGGTGATCGACGAAGTGGGTGAGTTGGTTGTGACGCAACCGCTGCCTTGCATGCCGCCGTTTTTCTGGGGCGACACCGACAACCAGCGTTATCTGGGCAGTTATTTCGACACCTTTGCGCCAGGCCAGGGCAGACAACCCGGCGGCGGCGACTTGGGCGCAGACGCAGGCGCGGTGTGGCGACACGGCGACTGGCTGAAGATCACGCCCGAAGGCCGCGCCATCATTTACGGACGCAGCGACGCCACCATCAACCGCTATGGTTTGCGCATGGGC
>CANHLD010000083.1 GCA_947461325.1 Comamonadaceae bacterium | reverse complement strand
GAACTCCTATTGCGAAAAACAACCTGAGTCGACTGTCAATCAGGGCGCACAAGCGTTGTTCAATCAGATACGCCAGCGGCCGTAGAGCCAACGATGTTTGCAGCCATACGCCAATGGGCAAAACAGATCAAACAAGATGCTGTGATGCTGTGGTTTGCGTACAAGGATCCGCGCACGCCTTGGTTACCGAAAATCATCAGCATGCTGGCTGTTGCGTATGCCTTGAGCCCTATCGATTTGATTCCAGACTTTGTGCCAGTGCTGGGATTTTTGGACGACGCGGTTTTATTGCCGGCCTTGATTTGGCTAGCCGTGCGACTGTTACCAGTTGATGTTGTGAAAGCTTGCAGACAACTGGCCTTTGAATGGATGCAGGCTAATCAACGCAAACCCGTCAATCGATGGGGAGTTGCGTTGGTGTTGATGGTCTGGGCTCTGGTTGTGCTGTTGCTCTTGGTTTGGTGGGATCGATGGTCAGCACTGATCCTGGCATAGCCACATTGTTGGGTGCGGAAAGAAGCTTGTTAGGCTATTGATCCGGGTGACGGGTGCAACTTCTGAACACCTCGGAGTACATGCGTAAACGTTCTCTAGAGGGCACCTTGTCTGAAATCAAATCGGCTATTTCACTGGTGATACGCAAAAACTCGGGGTTGCAATGGTGCCGCACCGTGTTGCTGTAAATGGTTTTGCTGGTCCATTGGTTTTCCTGCATCAACATGGCGTAGTGGGTCAGTTCATGTCCAAACGCCCAATTAACCATAGAGCGACTCCAAGCTTGCAAGATACGCGGTGACACATTGATTTGCAAATTGTTTTGCGGCTGCTCTTCTGACGGAAACTCAAACACCATGCGGGCATTGGTGGGCAGGTCAGGTTGAATCACGAGAGGTGGCATGGAGGCCTCCGCAGGTGCCTGGGTTTGAGTTTTGATGAACTGCCAAATCACATCCAGCATGGCCGTGTCAAAAGTATCGGAAGCAATCGGATCGACAGACTTGACAGTCTGAGTGGGTTTGGAAAACTCAATTTCCAATTGCCTGACTGTGACTTGTGCGAATTTGACATTCGCCATGCATACCTCTATGTCCAAACTCAGTGGAGGCACCATCATATTTTTATGTTTGAGCAAATTGTCTTGCATTTGCTGATTGAATTCATTTTTGAAGGCCTGTTGTTGCGTCACCGCCAGTTGCTGAGACGTGCCTTGCTTGATGCTTAAAAAATAACCTATGCGAGCAAAAGTGTCACTGCGCGCCAGAAAGGTGTTGGCACTGCGGCGTTGCTCTTCGTGGATCGGATTGGCTGCCATGTAATTGCCAACCAATTCAAACATGATTGCGCAATGGCTGGCTACATGGGCAAGTCCTGCTTTATCCTGCTTCCAATCTGGATACTGTTTGACCCAATTTGACAAACCAGATTCTTCTTGCGCCAGTGCGTTGAATGTCAAACAACCGGCAAGCAAAAATAAGGTGAATCTTTGAAACATCATTAGCAACAGTCCATATCAAGACTGGCATATTAAATCAGTCAACCTGCTGCAATGACAAGAGGGTAAATCCACCCCAAGCTCAAAGGGTCAAAGGGTCAAAGGGTCAAAGGGTCAAAGCTTAAATAATAGAAACTCTCGATTATCGTTCGTCGTAACTCACAGTCACGGCATCACTGGTGGGACGCGACTGGCAGGACAGCACAAAACCCTGCTTGGTTTCCCAGTCTTCCAGCGTGAAGTTTTTTTCCATGGCCACGCTGCCTTGCATGACTTTGGCGCGGCACGTGCAGCACACGCCACCTCGGCAGGAATACGGTAAATCCAGTCCGGCGGCCAAGCCTACATCCAGTATTTTCTGGTCAGCCGACATGCGCAGTGCGTGTTGTTTGCCATCCAAAATAAGAGTCAAAGCCACCTTGGCTTCAGCCTTGGTTGAATCATTTGTTGGCGCCGCATGGGCAACTGCCCGATGCGGCTGACCAGGAGAGGAAAAACGTTCGCTATGGATGCGCTCTGCTGACACGCCCGCTTGCAACAAAGCCTCAGTGGTGCCGTCCATCATGCCTTCAGGACCACAGACAAACACTTCTTCCAAGGTGTTGACCGGCAACACCGATTGCAGCAAGGCTGTGACTTTGGCTGCATCCAATCGGCCTTGCAACAAGCCTATGTCCTGCGTCTGTCGTGACAACACATGGACCAAAGTCAATCGTTGTGTGAACTTGTCTTTCAAGTCTTGCAATTCTTCATTGAACATGACCGAGGCCATGTTGCGGTTCCCATAGACCAGTGTGAATTGCGCATCAGCTTGCTGCTCCAAGATGCTGGTGATGATGGACAAGATTGGCGTAATGCCTGACCCTGCGGCAAAACCCGCACGGTGTCTGGCCGCAGGCTGTTGCACGCCAAAGCGACCCTGCGGCGGCATGACTGCCACAGCAACACCGGCTTGAAAATGCCGCAAAGCCCATTGCGAAAAAACACCGCCATCCACAGCGCGAATACCGATCTCGATTTCATGCGTGGTGTCATAGTGCGGGCGACTGCTACAGATCGAATAACTGCGGCGAATCTCTTGTGAGTCAATTTCGGCCTTTAGCGTCAGGTACTGCCCGGGCTGAAATGCAAACAAGCTTTGAAGCACTGCCGGTACGGCAAAGGTGACCGCGATCGCGTCGCCGGTCTGGGCTCGCACGCGCAAAATGTTTAACTCGTGAAATGTGTGGCGGTCTGACATGAGGCGGTGCAATCAATAAGGTTTGAAGTAATCAAAAGGCTCCATGCAAGCCAGACAGGTGAACATGGCTTTGCATGCGGTGGAACCGAAATGCGAGGTTTCTGTGGTGTTGTCAGAGCCGCATTGCGGACAAGCCACTTTCAAAAACGAAGAAGGTTTCATCCATTGCACACGGCTGTTTTCTGTGTGGGATGGCCTGCTGTGGGGCGGCGCGATGCCGTAAGCCAGCAACTTGGCTTTGGCTTCAGATGTCATCCAGTCGCTGGACCAAGCCGGTGATAAACACGTGATCACCTTGGCTTGAAAACCCGCTACTTCCAAACACTGACGAACATCGTCTTGCATTTGCTCCATGGCCGGGCATCCACTGTAAGTGGGCGTGATGAATACTTGCAAGCCTTCAGAGCTTGAACGCACGGCGCGTAACACACCGATTTCACGCAAGGACAGCACCGGTATTTCCGGGTCAGTCACAGACTCTAACAATTGCCAGACAGCGTGATGCACATCCTTTTTGGCAGGCAACGCCAAGGGGCCATCAGGTAAATCCTGAATGATCAAAGGTACTGATACGGCGATGTTCACCAGGTTGCACCGGGGTGTTGTCTTGCCAGACTTTGCATCTCAGCCAACAGGTAGGACATGTGTTCGGAGTGCACGCCTAAATGCCCTTGCGTGATGTAGCCAGCTTCGGCGGGTAACTGCAAACCCGCCTCGGTCAACACCTGTTGAACCAAGTCATGCCAAGCAGTACGCAAAGCATTCACATCACCAAAGATGGCTTGCGACACAGGCCATTCACTCCAAAACTCTTGGGTGTACGGCATCAAAAAATGAACCGCGGCTTGTGCTCTGGCGTGAGACTCATCAGTGCCATCACCAAAGCGCACCAACCAATCAGCGGCATGTTGAAAGTGGTAACGAACTTCTTTCAATGACTTGGCAGCGATGGCGGCGAGTTGCGCGTCCGCATGGTGTTGCAGTTGTTCCCAGACCTGCAACATGTAAGCGCTGAATAAACAATTGCGGGTGATGGTGACGGCATAGTCGCGCTGGGCACGCGCAGACGGCGCCAGCGCCGTGGTGTGAGGCAATTCAAGCAAGGTGAAATTGAGAAAGTCCTGCTGATCCCGGAAATAAGCCAGCGTGTCCTCGGTGCTACCGTCGTTGCGCAATTGCGCGACATGCTGGTAAAGCAACCGGGCTTGACCGATCAAGTCCAGTGAGTTGTTGGCCAACGCCAAGTCTTCTTCCAAGATGGGGCCGTGACCACACCATTCGGCGTTGCGTTGACCCAGAATGAGTGCGTTGTCGGCCAAATGCAGCACAAACTCAGGTGACGCGTTCACATGTGCCCCACTTCGTCTGGTATCACAAAAAATGTGGGATGCCGGTAAACCTTGTCCTTGGCAGGTTCAAACAAAGTGTCTTTATCGCCAGGGTCGCTGGCCGTGATGGCCGCAGACGGTATGACCCAAATACTCACCCCTTCTTGACGGCGCGTGTACACATCGCGCGCCATGTGCAAAGCCTGTTGCGCATCGGCGGCATGCAGACTGCCGCAATGCTTGTGCTCAATGCCTTGTTTGCTGCGCACAAACACTTCCCACAATGGCCATTCGTTGGCCACATTGTCGGTCTGACTCATGCGGCCTCCTGCTGTTGCTGTAGGCGTTGTTGCTGCTTGCGTGCATAAGCCAAGGCAGCGTCCCGCACCCACTGACCGTCTTCATGCGCTTTGACACGGGTGGCCAAGCGTTCTTTGTTGCAAGGTCCGTTGCCATTGACCGTGGCCCAGAATTCATCCCAATCAATCTGGCCATAGTCATGCTGGCCGCGTGTTTCGTTCCACTTTAAGTCCGAGTCAGGCAAAGTGACACCCAACACCTTGGCTTGGGGGACAGTCGCGTCGACAAACTTTTGACGCAAATCGTCATTACTGATGCGCTTGATGCCCCAGCGCATGCCTTGGGTGCTGTTGGTGCTGTCTGCGTCAGGCGGGCCGAACATTGCCAGACATTTCCACCACCAGCGGTTGACCGCGTCTTGCACCATGGCTTGCTGTTCGGCGTTGCCTTGCATCATCACCATCAAAGACTCGAAGCCCTGGCGCTGGTGAAAAGATTCTTCTTTGCAAATGCGCACCATGGCGCGTGCATAAGGTCCGTAGCTGCAACGGCATAGCGGAATTTGGTTCATGATGGCCGCGCCGTCCACCAGCCAACCGATGACACCGACATCCGCCCACGTGAGCGTGGGGTAATTAAAAATAGAACTGTATTTGGCGCGACCGGTGTGCAGCGCATCCAACATCTGGTCACGGCTGGTACCCAAGGTTTCAGCCGCGCTGTACAAATACAAACCGTGTCCGCCTTCGTCCTGGACCTTGGCGATCAAAATGGCTTTTCGCTTCAAGCTAGGCGCTCGGCTGATCCAATTGCCCTCGGGCAGCATGCCCACGATTTCGCTGTGTGCGTGCTGGCTGATTTGACGCACCAGGGTTTTGCGGTAGGCCTCGGGCATCCAGTCTTTGGGTTCGATCTTGCCGTCGGCGTCTATCAACCTATCAAACTGCGATTGCGCCCTGTCCATGGCTTGTTGCTGTTCTTGGGTCAAAACCGGCTTGATTTCGCGCGGTCCGGCGGCAGCGACCGGCGCATCGGGCACATTGAATGACTGTGTGTACATGGGTTCGTCTCAGTGATGGATAAGCGAATCATAACCGATACAAAAAAACTATAAAAATTATTTTTTATGTATCATATTCAAATGTCCACCAGCGCTTCTTTGCCCCTTCAACCCCTAACCCCGCTGACTGATAAACACTTGTTGAAGTTTTGTCGTCAAGACCGGATGCAGGCCGGCTCTCTCATCATTTCTTTGTTTGGAGACGCCATCTATCCGCGCGGCGGCAAGGTCTGGTTGGGCTGCCTGATTCAACTGCTGTCTCCCTTAGCGGTGAATGAAAGACTGATACGAACTGCCATATTCCGTCTAGTGAAAGAGGAGTGGCTTTTGCCTACCACTGCAGGCAGACGCACGGATTACGCATTGAGCCTCAGTGGCACACAGCGTATCGAAGAGGCATCAAAATATATCTATGCCCAGAGCTCTCCTGAATGGGATAACAACTGGCGCATCCTGATGCTGTCATCTTCCATCTCAGTAAAGGACAGGGATCTTTTGCGAAAAGCATTGGTGTGGCAAGGTTTCGGGCCTTGGCAAAACCATGCATTTGTGCACCCAGGGGCCGATTTGAACATCACCATGGCCTTGCTTGAACGCGAAGGACTCGGCCACTTACTCGACCACTGCTGGCCGCTGTTGGCGCAAAGTCTGGCTACGGGAAATGGACAAACTGATCGGCAGGTGGTTGCCGCCATGTGGGATCTGAAACAACTGGCCAACAGTTACAAAAAGTTTTCAACTCTCTACCAACCCTTGATTGCAGAGTGGTTGGCGCTCGGCTCAAAAACCCAAAAGGATCAGTCGGAGAAAGCGTTTTTGTTGCGATTGCTTTTGATTCATGACTTCAGACGTTTGTTATTACGAGATCCTTCTTTACCGCTGAACCTGTTACCTGCACATTGGCCCGGGCAAGCTGCCCGCCAAACTTGCATGGCGCTTTATGGTCTGTTGCGCTCAGCGTCAGAAAAATATTTGGATCAACATTTGCAACTTGCTGATGGGAAATTGACCAGCAGTAGAAAAGTATTCGCTCAAAGGTTTAAAAAATGTTGATAATCAAAGCATCTAAAAAAGCCTATCAGCAGTAAGTTATTCAGCCCTACTTATTGCTTCAGAAGAAAGCATGCGATGTCGTTCAATGTAGTTGGTTTGGCGCTCAAGCGTCCTTATACGTTTGTTGTGATGGCCTTGCTGCTGCTCATACTTGGCCCCTTGGCAGCACTCAAAACACCCACCGACATCTTTCCTGAAATTCGCATCCCGGTCATTGCTGTTGCTTGGGCATACACAGGCCTGCCCCCAGACCAAATGGCCGGGCGCATCAGCACGCTTTACCAGCGTGTATTGACGACCACAGTCAATGACATTGAACACATCGAAGCCAATTCATATGCGGGCGTTGGCATCGTCAAAATCTTTTTCCATCCGGGTGTCAATATTGCGATTGCCAATGCGCAGGTCACCGCTATTTCACAAGTGTTGATCCGGCAAATGCCCCCGGGCACATTACCTCCATTGATCGTCAACTACAACGCCTCCACTGTTCCTATTCTTCAACTGGCTTTAGCGGGTCAAGGTTTGTCAGAGCAAAACCTAGCGGATATCGGCTTGACCCAGGTCCGTACACCTTTGGTCACTGTGCCCGGCGCAGCCATTCCCTTCCCCTATGGCGGCAAATCGCGTCAGGTGCAAATCGATTTGAATCTGCCGCAGTTGCAAGCTCGGGGTTTGGGTGCACAGGATGTGGCGAATGCGTTGGCCAGCCAAAACATCATCACACCGGTGGGCACCCAAAAAATTGACAACCTTGAATACACCGTCAGCTTGAACAATGCCGCAGTCAGCAT
>CANHLD010000082.1 GCA_947461325.1 Comamonadaceae bacterium | reverse complement strand
TGACAGCGTCGGCGCGTCACACAGTTTCAGTGGAAGAGGCCCGCAAGTGTTTGTGCTCGATGGTGTACCAGCCAAGAGCAAAACCCCTGAGCAATTAGAAGCGGCACTGCGTGAGCAAATCGCACGCATTGTCAAAGAAGGTGTCAATGAAGCGGAGATGAAACGGGTGCGTGCGCAGTGGCTGGCGTCCACCACTTACCAACGGGACTCTCTTTTCAACCAGGCTCGCGAACTGGGCAACCATTGGGTTGAAGGCTTGCCTTTGGACACACCCGACAAAATGGTGGATGCATTGGTCGCTATCACTCCACAACAAGTGCAAGATGTGGCTAAAAAATATTTCAATGATGATCAGTTGACCGTGGCCACTTTGATTCCTCAGTCAGGTCCACGTCCGGCTTTTCGCAAACCAGCACCCGGCTCACGTCACACGGAAGGCACAAAATGAAAAAGCTGTTGGTAGTGTGCGCAGCGTGGCTGTGCGTTCCTGTGATCGCTATGGCGGGTATTCCCATTCAATTTTGGACCATGGAGAACGGCGCCAAGGTGTATTTAATGGAAGTCCAGAGTTTGCCCATGGTGGACGTCCAAATCGAATTTGACGGTGGAACCCGTCGCGACGGCAAAGGTTTGTCAGGCCTGGCGCAGGCAACCGCCATGATGATGGGCAAAGGCGTGCAAGCCCGTGGTGATCAACCGGCTTGGGATGAAAACCAGTTGGGTGAAGCATGGGCGGATTTGGGTGCCATGGCAGGAGCCTCGGCATCCACAGACCGCATGAGCTTGAATTTACGCAGTCTGACCCGGCCTGAGTTGCTGGATGCCGCAGTGGCCTTGGCTGCACGTCAATTGGCTTATCCCTCGTTTCCGTCTGCGGTTTGGCAAACGGAACGCCAGCGTTGGATAGCCGGTATTCGCGAATCATCCACCAAACCCAATGTGCAGGCGTCCCGTGCGTATGCCAAAGCCGTGTACGGCGACCATCCCTATGGCGATGAGACCGATGAAGCGAGTTTGAACAATATCGACACCGGCATGATGAAAGCATTTCATGCCCGTCACTTTGTGCCTTGCCGCGCCAAAATCAGCATCGTTGGCGCGATCAATCGCGAGCAAGCCACACAGCGGGTAGATCAATTACTCAAAGGATTACCGGCGTCTCAAAATTGCGAGTTGTTGCCATTGGTGCCTGAGGTGCAGCCACTGAGACAGGCTCAACAAATAGCCATTCCCTTTGAATCAGCACAAGCCCATGTGTTCATCGGGCAGCCGGGCATTGCGCGTCAACATCCCGATTTTCTGGCTTTGACTGTAGGAAATTACGTACTCGGTGGCGGCGGTTTTGTGTCCCGCCTGACCGATCAGGTGCGGGAAAAACGCGGCCTGAGTTACAGCGTTTACAGCTATTTTTCGCCTGGTCAACACGCGGGTGCATTCACTGTGGGTTTGCAGACCAGACCTGACCAGGCGACCAAAGCCATTGAAGTCGCAACAGATGTGGTGACCGAGTTTGTGCAAAATGGACCCAATGAGGCTGAAGTCAAAGCGGCAAAAGATTTCTTGATCGGCGGTTTTGCTTTGCGGCTCGACAGCAATAAAAAATTGATGGATAACCTTAGCAATATTGCTTGGTTTGATTTGCCGCTGGATTACTTAGACACATGGACTGCCAATGTGGAACAACTGACAGCCGCTAATATTCAGCAAGCGTTTGCACGCAATCTGCAACCCGAGCGCATGGTGACATTGGTCCTTGGCGCAGCCCCATGAGCACAGGAGAAGTCCGCATCATTGGCGGTCTGTGGAAGCGCAGCAAATTGCCGGTGGCCAATGTGCCAGGGTTGCGGCCCACGCCGGACAGGGTGCGCGAAACTTTGTTTAACTGGCTGGGGCAAGACCTGAGCGGTTGGCATTGCGCCGATCCTTTTGCTGGCACTGGCGCCTTGGGTTTTGAAGCTGCTTCCAGAGGCGCTGCTGCTGTGGTGATGGCCGAAACCCAAGCCCCCTGCGTGATAGCCATGGGTAAAAGCAAAGATCGCTTGAACGCTGCACAGATCAAAATTCAGCGTACTGACGGCATGTCCTTGCTCAGACAATTGCCAAGGCAAAGTCAGGATTTGGTTTTTCTGGATCCGCCTTATGACTCTGCTTTGTATGAACAGGCGTTGAAACATGCGCTCGAATGCCTCAAGCCCGAGGGTTTTGCATATCTAGAGTCCAACAAATCCTGGAGTGAAGACGTTTTGCAAGCGCTTGGTTGGCGAAAGGTGCGCTACTTGAAGGCGGGTTCGGTACATGCCCATTTATTACAGACAGCGGCATAATTCGCCCATGAAGCCTGACCAAGGAATGTTATGTCTGAGCCAGTGATAGCTTTGTACCCCGGAACTTTCGATCCGATCACGTTAGGTCATGAAGATATCGTGCGACGCACCTCTCGCATGTTTGACACTGTGGTCATTGCGGTGGCGAGAGCACATCACAAGAAAACCATGTTTTCACTCGAGCAACGCTTGGAGATGACACGCCAGGCCATGGCTGACTGTCCAAATGTCAGGGTAGAAACCTTTGATGGACTGGTGATTGAATTCGCCAAAAAGCTCAATGCCAAAACCATGGTGCGCGGCATTCGTTCTATGACCGACTTTGATTACGAGTTTCAATTGGCTGGCATGAACAGGCGTTTAGCCCCGGGCATTGACACCGTGTTTCTCAATACTTTGGATGTGTACCAATGTATTTCTAGCACGCTGGTGCGAGAGATCTCCACGCTGGGTGGAGATGTAGAGCAGTTCGTGTCGCCTCGGGTGTTTCAGTACATGCAAACGCATTCAGCAAACTGAGGGCAGGATTTCATGGCATTGATGATCACGGACGAATGCATCAATTGCGATGTGTGTGAACCCGAATGCCCGAATGCAGCTATTTACATGGGGCCACTCATTTACCAGATTGACCCCGCCAAATGCACAGAATGTGTGGGCCACCATGACGAACCTCAGTGCGTGCAAGTCTGTCCGGTGGCTTGTATTCCTATCCATCCTGAGCATGTGGAGAGTCAGGATACTTTGTGGGATAAGTACCGTCGCTTACAAGCCTTGCGGCTCTCGCAGCCTCCAACTGCCAATCATTAGACTGCAGATTGAATGGATTCGGCTTTCTTTTTAGCCTTCTTTTTCTTCTTTGGCTTGTCCATCCCGTTGTCAGCCTGAGCCTTGAAAGCTTTCGGTTTGCTGGCTTTCTCAGTCATGTTGTTACTGTCAGACGGGCAAGGTTTTAAAACACCATCTTGCTCGCATTGAAGTGCAGGTGATTGTTTTTTCTCTTTAGCCAAGGCCTGTTGTGTGAGCCCTAAACACAGACTAAGAAGAAGCAGGCTCATTGCCTGACGAAGTGGGGTTGGATTTTTCATGCAAATCGCCTTTCACATTAGGTATGACCGCCGCCGGTCTTGGCGGTTTGGGTCTGGGCGGTTTGCTGGTGTGCACCAGTTGTGTGGCTTTCACCATGTCACCGCTCACCATCAAGGCTACGGCTTTCAGGGTTCTGTCAATGCAAGTGTCAATCACTGTTTTTTGATCCGGCACTGGCTTTTTCAGTACCCAATGCAACACCTCTGATTTCACGCCGGGGTGGCCTATGCCTAAGCGCAAGCGCCAGTAGGCATCGCTGCCGAGTTGGGCATGTATGTCGCGCAGTCCGTTGTGCCCGGCGTGGCTGCCGCCGAATTTCATCTTGGCTTCGCCCGGCACTACATCGAGTTCGTCATGCACCACCAGAATTTCTTCTGGTTGAATTTTGAAAAATTTGGCCAATGCAGCCACGGATTTGCCAGACAGGTTCATGAACGTGACAGGCTTTAGCAGCCAGATGGTTTGCCCTTCAAGCTGGGTGCGCACCGCCCAGCCATGGTAATTTTTTTCCGGCTGCAAGCTGACTTTGAGTTGCGCGGCGAGTTGGTCTATCCACCAGAAACCGGCGTTGTGTCGGGTGTCCTCGTATTCAGCGCCTGGGTTGCCTAGGCCAACAAACAGTTTGATCATGGGGAGTGATTATCAGGCGCAAAAAAACCCGCCGAGGCGGGTTCTTCCAGAAAGCAAGGCGAAGAATTACTTCTTACCTTTGCCTTTGGCTGGCGCGGCTGCTGGTGCAGCTGCTTCGGGTGCGGCTTCTTCAGCCACAGACACGACGCTGACCAGTACCGGGTTGTTTTTGCCGTGGGTCACGACTTTCACGCCCTTCGGCAAGCTGATGTCGTTGGCGTGCAATGAAGTGCCCTTTTTCAAACCGCTCAAATCAACAGCGATGAACTCTGGCAAATCGGCCGGCAAGCAGGCGATTTCAAGTTCATTCATCACAGGGTTGACCAAGCAAGCGTCTACCTTGACGGCAGGTGAGTTTTCCTGACCGCTGTAGTGCAGCGGCACTTTCATGTGCAGCATGGTGTCGACCTCGACACGCTGGAAGTCAATATGCAGCACCAGTTGTTTGAATGGGTGGTATTGCACATCGCGCAGCAGCACTTTGGAAGTCTGACCGGCCAGTTCCATTTCAAGAATGGTGGCGTGGAAAGCTTCTTTTTTCAGTGCATGCCACAAAGCGTTGTGGTCAAGTTCGATATTGACCGGTTGGTGGGCTTTACCGCCATAGACGATACCGGGCGTGCGACCGGTGATACGCAGACGGCGGCTCGCACCCGTTCCCTGCTTATTGCGCTCAAAAGCGACGAATTTCATAACAATCTCCTGAAGAAGTCCACCGCGACCAGTGTGACTCCGGTTTCACAAACGAAGCAGCGAACTGCTTCACAACGTTGCACCCCGACAGAAGCAGCTTAGAAAAGCTGGTCCTGGTCGGAGAACAAACTCATGACCGACTCTCCCTTGGCGATGCGCTGAATGGTTTCAGCGATCAACGGAGCCACAGAGAGTTGGCGAATTTTTTGGCAGGCTTGGGCTTCCAAGCTCAGCGGAATGGTGTCAGTCACCACGACTTCGTCCAAGGCGTCGCCTTTGGCGATGCGGTCGATGGCTGGGCCGGAAAAAATAGGGTGGGTGCAATACGCGTACACCTTTTTGGCGCCGCGCGCCTTCAAAACTTCAGCCGCTTTGACCAACGTGCCTGCGGTGTCAATCATGTCGTCCATGATGACGCAGTTGCGGCCTTCGATTTCACCGATGACATGCATGACTTCGCTGACATTGGCGCGAGGGCGGCGCTTGTCGATGATGGCCAAGTCGCAGTCGAGTTGCTTGGCCAAAGCGCGGGCGCGCACTACGCCGCCGACATCGGGCGACACCACAATCAAGTCATCGTAATTTTTCAAACGCAAATCACCGAGCAGCACAGGCGAAGCGTAAATATTGTCCACCGGGATATTGAAAAAGCCTTGAATCTGGTCGGCGTGCAAATCCATGGTCAGCACACGAGCCACGCCCACGGTTTGCAGCAAGTCGGCCACCAGCTTGGCCGAGATGGGCACTCGCGAGGAACGCGGGCGGCGGTCTTGGCGGGCATAGCCGAAATAGGGGATGACGGCGCTGATGCGTTCGGCTGATGCGCGCTTGAGTGCGTCGACCATGATCAGCAATTCCATCAAGTTTTCATTGGTCGGGTTACAGGTGGACTGCACCACAAACACATCGCGTGCGCGCACGTTTTGGTTGATTTCGACAGTGACTTCACCATCTGAGAACCGGCCAACTTCAGCTGCACCGAGTCCAATGCCCAAGTGTGTGGCAACTTCAGCAGCCAGATCCGGATTGGCATTGCCGGTGAAAACCATGAAATCCGGAGTGACGGGGTGCGACATCTTGACGACCTGAGGTTAAGGAAATCGAAAGCGCAGTAGATGAAAACCATCTATCTTGCTGCTTTCGTCATACAGCAATGGAGTGGCAGGGGAAGAAGGATTCGAACCTTCGCATGCTGGAATCAAAATCCAGTGCCTTAACCAACTTGGCGACTCCCCTACGCGGGAAACCTGTATTTCAACAAGTCTCCGTCAAACGTCGCAGGAAACCCATCCGGCCAGGGGATGAATTTCCAAATTGCTGCACACCTGCAAAAGCCAACCTGAGGGCGGATCAGAAAAAACCGTTTCTTGGGTAAGTAACGCAAAAACTGCGCTGCCTGAACCGGTCATTCTAGGGTGTAAACCGTGGTTGGTCAGCCAATCTAGGGCTTGACCAACCTGCGGACACCATCCACGGGCTACTGTTTGCATGTCATTGCGCCCGAAAGCGTAAGGACGTGCAGCAAAGTCTGTCATTGTAGCAGGTGAAGTATCCCGTTTTAGCGCCGGATCTTTGAAAATCAGGGCAGTGTCTAAGCCGGCCTCGGGCTTGAGAACCACAAACCGGGCCGAAGGAACCGTCACGGGTTGAATCTGCTCACCGATACCCTGCACCCAGGCATTGCGACCGCGCAGGAAAAATGGCACATCTGCGCCCAGTTGCAGCCCCAAAGCAAGCAGTTTGGATAAGGGCCAGTTCAAGTCCCATAACCTGTTTAAAGACAGCAAGGTCGTGGCCGCATCGGATGAACCGCCGCCCATGCCTGCTTGCGATGGCAGTCGTTTTTCTATGCTGATCAGCGCACCATGCCGGGTTGAACTTGCCTCTTTTAACAACCGGGCTGCACGCAGACACAAATCATCCTCGGGCAAGGCAACGGTCAGATCGCGTCGATGCAGTTCACCGTCATTGCGTAAATCGAAATGCAATACGTCCCACCAGTCAACCAGCATGAAAACGGATTGCAGCAGGTGATAACCATCGGGTCTGCGCCCGGTGATGTGCAAAAAAAGATTCAACTTGGCCGGCGCGGGCACATGGTGCAATTGTTTGAGTACAGCCATGAAATTATTGAACCGTATTGATAAGCAGCGTCAGTTGCAAGGGCGGTGAGGGTTGGTTGCGTTGGGCATAAATGCGTCTGCCGACAGGCGCATTTTCCGAACGAATGTCCCAGCCTTTGATGGATTGTCCATCAGTATCGAGCCATGACATCAACAACTGCAATGGCAATTGGGCTCCAGTCAATTGCATGGTCAACTCCTCCATGCTGGCAAAGTGTTTTTCTATGTTTCCTTGTTTCAGCAAGGCTTCTCGCTCAGACCAAGAGGCCACGGCCAGGGTGGTACCTATCGGTGAGTAAATGATCAATTCACCGCGTTGTGGCGAACCCTGTAATTCAAAATTGGCACTGAACAGTTCCGGGTTGGCACGCAAAACACGCACTTGCAATCTGCCTTCCCAATGGGTGGATGCATTGAGTGGATTGATTTTGACGGGAGACGAAAAATGACCACAACCACTG
>CANHLD010000081.1 GCA_947461325.1 Comamonadaceae bacterium | reverse complement strand
GCCTTGCGCGAAGAGGGCGAGGCGGATTACAGGTGTACTGGCGGTTTGTTTTGCAGCGCCCAACGCAAACAAGCCATCTTGCATTTCGCTCATAGACGCGCGGTCGAAGTAGATGACCTGGGTGAAAAACTGGTGGATCAATTGGTCGATGCTGGTCTGGTCAACACCATACCCGATTTGTACAAATTGGGTTTCAGTCATCTGGCCGCTTTAGATCGCATGGCAGAAAAATCGGCCAACAACTTATTGGCCAGTCTGGAGCGTTCTAAACAAACCACGTTGCCCAGGTTTTTGTTTGGTTTAGGTATACGCCATGTCGGTGAAGCCACAGCCAAGGACTTGGCCAGACATTTCGGCGGCATTGAGGCCATCATGGATGCCAGTGTGGATCAATTATTGATGCTCAATGATGTCGGCCCCGTTGTTGCCCAAAGTTTGCGTACCTTTTTTGACCAGGCGCATAACCGTGAAGTGGTGGAGCAACTGCGAGCATGCGGTGTGCATTGGGAAGAAGCAGCGCCTGGGGCCAGACTGGATTTACCCTTGGCGGGACACACCTACGTCATCACCGGCACCTTGCCCACACTGTCGCGTGACCAGGCGCAAGCAATGCTCGAGCAGGCTGGCGCAAAAGTCGCGGGTAGCGTCAGTAAAAAAACCACCGGCGTGATCGCGGGAGAGGCTGCTGGCAGCAAACTGGACAAAGCGGTATCGCTGGGTATTCCGGTGCTGGACGAAGCGGCTTTGATGTTGCTGGTAAATCTCTAATGAAATTTCAAATCGGTATAGATTTAGGCGGCACCAAAACCGAAATTGCCGTGTTGAATACACATGGCGAGATGGTTTATCGGCAGCGTTGCCCGACACCATCAAACAGTTATGAAGCCATATTGGATGCTATGTGTGGCTTGGTAAATGCAGCTGTTTCGCAAACCGGCATGGCCCGACCCTTGCAGATTGGCATTGGCATGCCGGGTTGTTTGGATGTTGACTCTTCGCTGGTCAGAGGATCCAACACGCAAGTCTTGAATCACCAACCCCTGAAAAAAGATTTGGAACACAAGCTAGGCTGCGAAGTTCGATTGCAAAACGACGCGAATTGCTTGGCATTGAGTGAAGCTATAGACGGTGCGGGTGCACAAGGTCGGGTGGTGTTCGCGGCCATTCTTGGAACCGGTTGCGGCGGCGGTGTGGTGGTTGATCGGCAATTACTCACTGGGAGACATGCCATCGCTGGCGAATGGGGGCACAACCCTTTGCCATGGCCGAGCGTGGAGGAATTGCAAATTCCGCCTTGCTGGTGCGGTCAAACCGGTTGCCTAGAAACATGGCTCAGCGGGATAGCATTCGCACAAGACCATGCCAGACACACCGCACACCACTTGTCAGCGCAAGACATCGTACATGCCATGCGACAAGGTGATGAATTCGCTACCCAAAGTTTTCAACGCTATGTGAACCGCTTAGGCCGGGCATTGGCGCAAGTGATCAATTTGATAGATCCTGATTGCATCGTGTTGGGCGGCGGCATGAGCAATGTGCAAGAGATTTATCCCAGCATAGGCGAAGAGATTTCAAAATACAGTTTCGGTGTTAAAGCAACGACACCGGTTCGCCAAGCCGTGTATGGGGACTCTTCGGGTGTCAGGGGTGCGGCTTGGTTATGCGATTGATACTTATCGACTGCCTGAACCGATAACAGACAGCAGCTGCGTCTCCAAGTCAATTTGCGTTTTGTTGTGCTGCAATGCCGGGCCGTCAATCAAAAATGTATCTTCCACACGTTCGCCCAAGGTGCTGATTTTGGCGAGCAACACATTGATGTGATGTTGAGCCAATACTTGAGCCACACCGTAAAGCAAACCCGCATGGTCGGTGGCTGAAATGCTGAGCAACCAACGCTGCGCTTTTTCATCCGGTTGCAAACGCACACGCGCCGCTACCGGAAAACTCTTGACGCGTCGGGACATGCGTCCTGCCTGGCGCGGTTTGTGCAGCGGGCCACCTGTCTCAATGGCGTGCTTTAAGCCGTTTTCAACCATGGGCGTGAGTTCACGGTAATGCACGTTCAACATGGGCGTGACCACCTGGAAAGTATCCAAGGCATATCCGTTTTTGGCGGTATGTACCTTGGCATCCAGAATGCTGAACTCTGCTTGGTCAAAGTAGCCACAAATGCGGGCGAACAAATCCGTTTGGTCCGGTGTGTACACCATGACTTGCAAGCCTTCTCCCAAGGGTGACAAACGCGCTTTCACAGTGACACCAGCGGCCACATTCTGAGCCTTGGCCAATGCCAACGGGCGAGATAACTGTCTGGTGTGCCATGCAATGTCGGCAGCATCATGGCGCATGAAATAGCCCACATCCAAGGTGTCCCATAAATCCTTATGGGATTCAAAAGGCATAGCGTAAAGATTGAGTGTTTCTAATGCTTCACGCTTGCGCATTTCGACCAGCGCATGCGGATCGTGCGCCTGCCCGCCGAGCACGGCTGCACTGGCGCGGTACAAATCCTCCAGCAACTTTCCTTTCCACGCATTCCACACTTTGGGACTGGTGCCACGAATGTCTGCCACAGTGAGCAAATACAAAGCGCGCAAATAGCGTTCGTTACCGACGCTGCGAGCGAATGTGTTCACCACATCCGGATCACTCAAATCTTGCTTTTGCGCCACTTGACTCATGGTGAGGTGGTGCTTGACCAGAAATTCAATCAACTGTTGATCGGCTTTGGCTATGCCGTGCTGGCGGCAAAACAGGCGCACTTCGTGCGCACCCAAATCCGAATGATCGCCGCCGCGTCCTTTGGCAATGTCATGAAACAAAGCGGCCACATACAAAATCCAAGGCTGCTCCCAACCTGCAGCAAGTTGCGAGCAAAACGGATATTCGTGCGCGTGTTCGACGATGAAAAAGCGACGCACATTGCGCAGCACCATCAAGATGTGTTGGTCGACGGTGTAGACGTGGAACAAATCATGCTGCATTTGGCCGACGATGCGCCTAAACACCCACAGATAACGCCCTAGCACCGAGGTCTGGTTCATCAAGCGCATGGCGTGTGTGATGCCTTGCGGTGACTGCAATATACGCATGAACATGGCGCGATTGGCCGGGTCGCGCCTGAAGGCCGCGTTCATCAAGCCGCGTGCGTTGTAAAGCGCTCGCAAAGTGCGGGCAGAAAATCCTTTGATGCCAATGGTTTCTTGGTAAATCAAAAATGTTTCAAGAATGGCGTGCGGTTCACGTTGGTACAAGTCGTCATCCACCACTTCAAGCATGCCAGCTTTGTCTAAAAAACGCGGATTCAATGGTCTGGGCGGGTGGGTTTTTGCTTGTTGAAACAACCACTCTTCAATATTGAGATGAATGATCTGATTCAACTGAGTGACCGCCTTGGCCGCCCAGTAATAGTGTTTCATCAAGGCTTCGCTCGCGGCTCTGGCGTTGCGTGAATCATCGGAGGTCGCGCCCAAACCTAAATCCATGGCCAGGCTTGATTGCAAATCGAATACCAAACGGTCTTCACGTCTGCGGGCGGTCCAATGCAAGCGCCACCGGATCAGCGACAGCAGATTTTCATTGCGTTGTATTTGCCGCATTTCAAGCGGTGTGACCATGCCGCGCAAATTCAAGTCTTTCCAGGTTGAACCCAAACCGCTGGCCTTACTCAACCATAACAACATGTGCAAATCACGCAAACCGCCGGGAGACTCTTTGCAATTGGGTTCCAAGGAATAGGGCGAGTTATCGAACTTGCTGTGTCGCTGATGCATTTCCAGCGTTTTGCCGGTGAAAAATGCTTTGGGATCCAGATTCGCTTTGAAAGCCTCGGTAAACAATGTGACCAATGCAGATTGGCCGGTCAGGAACCGCGATTCGAGCATAGCGGTTTGAACCGTGATGTCTGCAGCAGCCTCTGTGACGCATTCGCTCAAATGGCGCACGCTCGAACCAATTTCGAGTCCTGTATCCCAACAACTGCCAATGAATGTTTCTATGCGGGTCTTGAGTGATTCATTGTTTTCAATAGAAAGTGCGTCCGGTAGCAGCACCAGCACATCGACATCGGAGTAGGGAAACAAGGCTTGACGACCATAGCCGCCGACAGCAAGCAAGGCACAACTCTCTGGCATCTCAGCCTGGACCCACAAGGTCTTTAAAGTGTCATCGCATAAATCGCTGAGTAATTTTAAATGCCGGTGAACCTGAGCCGCACGCGACAAACTTTGCTCAGCCGCACACTGAGCCAGCAATTGTTTTTTGCGTTGCCTGAAATCAGAGGCAGTAGCGTTCACCTGTCAGCACGCCGTGGCGGTCACAAACGAGGGCGGGGGAGGACTGCCTGCAGACAGTGTCAACACTTCAAAGCCAGTCTGGGTCACCAAAACCGTGTGCTCCCATTGCGCGGACAAAGAGTGGTCACGGGTGATGATGGTCCAACCATCGTTCATCTCCTTGATTTCGCGCTTACCGGCGTTAACCATAGGTTCGATGGTGAACACCATGCCGGGTTTGAGTTCTTCCAGCGTACCCGGTTTGCCGTAATGCAAGACTTGTGGTTCTTCGTGGAAAACCTTGCCAATGCCATGACCGCAAAATTCGCGCACGATGGAGAAACCATGACCTTCAGCGAACACCTGAATCGCATGCCCGATATCGCCTAAGCGGGCACCAGGCTGAACTTTGACAATACCGTGCCACATGGCTTCATAAGTCAATTGGCACAATCGTTTGGCAGCAATAGAGCCATCGCCTACGATGAACATGCGACTGGTGTCGCCATGCCAACCGCCTTTGATGACAGTGATGTCAATATTGACGATGTCACCTTTCTTCAACACTTTGTCGCTGGGAATGCCATGGCAGACTTGGTGATTGATGGAGGTGCAAATGGATTTGGGATAGGGGTTGGTGCCGCTGGGGTTGTAATTCAAGGGTGCCGGTATGGCTTGCTGCACCTGAGTGATGTAGTCAAACGCGAGTTTGTCTAGATGGTTGGTGGTGACACCGGGTTGTACATGCGGTGTGAGGTAATCCAATACCTCCGAGGCCAATTGGCCAGCGATTCGCATGCCGACAATGCCGTGTTCGTCTTTGTAGGTGATGGTCATGCGCCTATTATCTCCGCACAGCACGCGGGACTGACCGGTACTGGCTTATCGTTAAAATTCGAGCTCCAAGGTAGACACGCCCTCTCCAACCTAAGCTTTATCTTTAAGAAGACTGACAAGTGACCCTCCAAATCAGTACCTTTCAGGGCTCCCAAGCCTTCAGTACTCTGAAAACTCGTCGTTTGCTGACTTCTCTGCAAGACATCCATTCCTTGATCGAATCTGTGGCCGCCACCCATGTCTACTTGGTTGCGACTGAACACCCACTCAAGCCCCAAGAAACGCAACGTCTTTGCAAACTGCTCGATGCCGAGTTCGTCCCTCCATTTGCGATTAAGCCCGGTTCATTTTCAAGAGTCATCTCGCCACGCTTAGGTACCATTTCTCCTTGGGCTTCCAAAGCCACTGACATCGCTCGCAATTGCGGCTTTGGTGTTCACAGGCTTGAACGTTTGACACGTTACGACTTGACGTTGCCGGACTTGCAAGCATTGCAAGATCAAATGGCCGCTATTGACGCGGTATTGCACGACCGTATGACCGAATCAGTCTGGCCCGATCTCAAGGCTGCACTGGCTCTATTGAGCCCTTTAGCCGCCACAAAAATGCAAACGGTGGATGTTTTGAAACGAGGACGTGATGCACTTGTTCAAGCCAATAAAGACAGCGGCTTGGCCCTGGCAGACGATGAGATAGATTATTTGCAACAAGCATTCACGCAGCTTCAACGCAACCCGACTGACGCCGAGTTGATGATGTTTGCGCAAGCCAATAGCGAGCATTGCCGCCACAAAATTTTCAATGCTGAATTTGTAATCAACGGTCAGGCGCAAACACACAGTTTGTTTGGCATGATCCGTCACACGCACAAAACCCACCCGCAACACACGGTGGTGGCTTACTCGGATAACGCCGCCATCATGCATGGACATCAGGTCGAGCGCTTTACCGCAGCACTCACAGGCTACATGCCGCGTTACGACAAAAGCAGCGGCGTTCAACATATTTTGATGAAGGTGGAAACGCACAACCACCCGACAGCCATTTCTCCGTTCCCGGGTGCGGCCACGGGCGCGGGCGGGGAAATTCGCGATGAAGGCGCCACCGGGCGCGGTGCCAAACCCAAAGACGGCCTCACCGGATTCAGTGTTTCCAAATTGTGGGGCAGCAACATCGGTCAGGCTTCGCACATGGCATCGGCTTTACAAATCATGACCGAAGGCCCCTTGGGTGGCGCAGCTTTTAACAACGAATTCGGACGACCTAATCTGCTGGGTTATTTCCGCGAATACGAACAAGTGGTCAACGGTGTGC
Source organism: Comamonadaceae bacterium (assembly GCA_947461325.1). Lineage (GTDB taxonomy): Bacteria > Pseudomonadota > Gammaproteobacteria > Burkholderiales > Burkholderiaceae_C > Limnohabitans. The sequence continues at coordinate 1,091 of CANHLD010000081.1, read as the reverse complement.
AACGCGGTTACCACAAGCCCATCATGCTGGCAGGCGGCTTGGGCGTGGTGCGCGAAGAGCTCACGCACAAGTTGTTGTTTCCTGCAGGTACCTTGTTGATTCAACTCGGCGGCCCGGGCATGCGCATAGGGATGGGAGGCGGTGCCGCCAGTTCTTTGGCCAGTGGCAGCAACGCGGTTTCCTTGGATTTTGATTCGGTGCAACGCGGCAACCCGGAAATTCAACGCCGTGCCCAAGAGGTGATCAACCATTGCAACGCGTTAGGCAAAGACACCCCCATATTGGCCATACACGATGTGGGCGCAGGCGGTTTATCGAATGCGTTTCCGGAGTTGGTGAACGATGCAGGTCGCGGTGCACGCTTTGATTTGCGCCATGTTCCATTAGAAGAAAGCGGGTTGTCACCCAAAGAAATCTGGAGTAACGAAAGCCAGGAACGGTATGTACTGGCGATTGCCCCGGAGTCATTGCAGCAGTTCCAATTTTTTTGCGAACGCGAACGCTGTCCTTTCGCGGTTGTGGGTGTCACCACGGATGAAGCACACCTCACGGTCAAACACACTGACACCGTAGATGCGGTAGACATGCCTCTAGATGTGTTGCTCGGCAAGCCACCCAAAATGACACGCGATGTGCAGCGCCTTGACAGCCAAGTGCAAGACTTTCAAGCGAATGACCTCAGCTTGCAAGACGCGGTGCTCCAGGTGTTGTCTCACCCCACCGTTGCCAGCAAACGTTTCTTAATCACCATCGGTGACCGCACTGTAGGCGGGCTGAGTCATCGCGATCAAATGGTCGGCCCTTGGCAAGTGCCTGTCGCCGATTGCGCCATCACTTTGGCGGATTACAAAGGCGTGGCGGGTGAGGCCATGTCTTTGGGCGAACGCACACCTTTGGCAGCCATTAATGCACCTGCATCTGGCCGTATGGCTGTGGCAGAAGCCATCACCAACCTGCTTGCCGCGCCTTTCAGTCTGGACCGGGTCAAGCTGTCTGCCAACTGGATGGCTGCTTGCGGCGAGCCAGGTGAAGACGCGGCCTTGTTTGACACCGTCAAAGCTGTGGGTTTAGAGCTGTGCCCGGCGCTGGGT
>CANHLD010000080.1 GCA_947461325.1 Comamonadaceae bacterium | reverse complement strand
CTGAGTCTTTATCGCTTTTGAAACGATGCTGTAGTCGCCTCTTTATATTCATACTGAAACCCGAGAAACAGGCAAGAAAAAACCCGCTGCATTGCTGCAACGGGTTTTGAAGTTCAAACCTTCAACTGGCTAAGGCCAGTGTCTGATTAGAAAGAGTGGTGAACGCCAAGGGCTGAACCAGTGACTTCCACTTTTGTAGCGGTGTTCAACTCAAGTTTGCCGTACTGTGCGTACAGAACGGTTCTTTTGCTCAGGGCATAGTTCACGCCCAGTTGGTAGCTGCTGTGATCAACTGATGTGCTTGTGCTGACTCTGTAAGCAGAGCCCTTACCAACGGTGGCCCACACATTGGCATTGCCACCAAAAGGCACACTGACTGAACCGAAGGTATTGTCTAAGCTCTTTGAACCCACGGACATTTTGCTGTTGTTGATACCGATTTTGGCCATACCCAAGTCGTAGCTGGCAGACATGGTGGTTAACTTGTTGGCATCAGTTGTGCTTGCTGCAGCAACGTCGGGAGAAGTAGACTCCACAAGCACAGTGGTAGTAGTTGGATAGCTAACAGTAGTACCAGTTGTAGTCAAAAGACCAATGGGGGTATTTTTCACCTTGTCAAAGGTATAGCCAGCATACAAAGCACCGGATGTGTAAGAAAGATTAAAGCCATTGCCGGTACCTGAATCCGCCGCACCTTTAGCAGTATCTTTTTCACCGTAAATCTTGGTGAAGCCGACTTTCAAGCCGGAAACCAGTTCTGGCAAGTCATATTGAATGCCATTGGCTTGGCGCAGTGGACCATCACTGCCGCCGATGCATTTTGTATATGCAAGCAACACACAGTAAGCGGCGTTGCCTGCAATACCGGTTGCACCGCCTGGGTCAACGCCCACTGTGTTGTTGAACGCATTGGCATACTGTTTGCCGATACGGGCAGCACCGAAGGCGCCGCTCAAACCCACAAATGACTGGCGGTTCCACATGCCAGAAGTGCCTGTACTGTTTCCGTCTACAGCGGGCTGCATTTCGATGACGTAGCTGGCTTTCAAGCCAGCTACCAAGTCTTCACTGCCTTTCACGCCCAAAACACCGCCGCCCATTTGGATGGGAGCAAAGCCGGTTACATCACTGCTGACAACACCGCCCGTTTTGGTGGTTGAGTTATTCCAAGCCTGATCAACGTTTCCATAAAGCGTGGCTTGCGCAAAAGTGACTCCAAAAGACAACAAAGATGCTACTGCAACGAGGGTTTTTTAACTATTATGAATCACAAGTGCTACTATTCATTGACTTATATATTTTTTGAATTCTTTTGGATTTCACACCATGACGCAAGATTTATACAACTACCGCATTAAAAATAACTATGAAGTCAGCGATATGTTTAATGAAAATAAATTCTTTTTCAGTCCTTATCCGCTCTTGGTTGCATCCAAACCAAGCAGTCCGATTGAATTTAAATTAAATCATTCATGCATCGGAAAAAATATAGATTCAAATAATTTAAATACAGAAAAAAACAATCCAAAAAGTTTCATACATATACATCAAGTGATACAAGTGATTTTGGCCCAGGAAAAACACAAAGTTGTTCGCCAAGAGATCACCGAAGGCACTTACCGCATGACCAAAGTGCGGCTTGAGACCCACATCGCGTCTTTTTTCGACCACACCGATTTACGCCAAATCAATATGGCAAGTATTCAGCGGTTCATCGATTTTTTGTCCGACCAAGAGTTATCAACGCCCACCATCGTGGGCTACATCGCACAACTGCGCAAAGTGCTTCGCTATTTGGTTGAACAAGAACATATCGCACACATGCCCATGTTTCCCAAAATGAAGATCACGCAAAAACCTCGTGGTGCTTTCACAGTCACCGAATACGCCGCCATATTGCGTTTGTCTAAAACCTTGCGGCACCATGTGTTTGTTTGGGACAAACCGGACACGCGGTTTCACATCAAACCCGAGTACCGCAGCATGCCCACAGAGATGAATTGGTTGATACGTTTCATGGTGTACACCTTTTTGCGACCGGGGGACGTGAGGCAATTGAAAAACAAACACATAGAAATCATCAGCGGCAAGTTCAATTATTTGCGGCTGACACCGCCTGAAATCAAGCGACACAAAGCGCCGACCGTCAGTTTGCCGCAGGCAGTGAATATTTACAAAACACTGCTGGCTCATCAGACGGCCAAAGGCTTTGGCAAACCGGACGACTATGTTTTTTTTCCGGAGGAAAAAAACCGGCTGCGCTGCCTCAACACCATTGGCTGGTTGTTCAACTGGATCATGAACTCGTTGGGCATCAAAGCCGGACCGCATGGTGCAGACCGCAGTTTTTACAGCCTTCGGCACACGGCCATCACGTTTCGTTTGATCTTCGGCGGTAATATCGATTTGCTGACGCTCGCTCGCAATGCCCGCACTTCGGTAGAAATGATCGAGAAGTTTTACGCCTCTACTTTGTCTGCCGAGATGAACATCAGTTTGTTACACAGCAAGCGAAGGGTGTAGCGTCTCCAAGTAGCGATTGGTATACATTGATTCAACTTTATCGCCTTGGCTATTTGGGTATTTTTATTCGCGCAAAAACAATTTGTATGCCGGGTTGTCCGTCTCGTCTACGTAGGCATAACCCATGGTTTGTAAATAACGGTCAAAACTGGGCTGGTCTTTGGTCGGCACTTGCAAGCCGACCAAAATTCGGCCGTAGTCAGCGCCTTGGTTGCGGTAGTGGAACAGGCTGATGTTCCAGCCCGCGCGCATGGATGACAAAAATTTCATGAGCGCGTCCGGGCGCTCGGGGAACACAAACCGCAGCAACCGTTCGTCTTGCGCCAACCCTGTACGACCGCCCACCATGTGTCTGATGTGTTCTTGCGCCAGATCATCGTGCGTCAAATCCAAGGCAGTGAATCCCTGACGCGACAAATGCGCCGCGATTTTTGGGCTTTGCCCAGGCGCACTGGTGGTCAGTCCTAAAAACACATGGGCTTTGTCCGAATCACTGATGCGGTAATTGAACTCCGTCACCGAGCGCGGTGCGGCGCTGCCACCAAAGGCAGGCAAGTCACCCAACAATGCGCAAAAGCGCTTGAAACTGCCGCGCTCTTCAGGAATGGTGACCGCAAACAATGCCTCGCGTTCTTCGCCCACTTGAGCTCGCTCCGCCACGAAGCGCAAGCGGTCGAAATTGATGTTGGCGCCACACAGCACAGCGGCATAGGTTTCGCCTTGGGTTTTGTGAAGCGCTACATATTTTTTGATGCCGGCCACCGCCATGGCGCCTGAGGGTTCGACAATGCTGCGGGTATCGACAAACACATCTTTGATGGCGGCACACACAGCGTCTGTGTCAACGCTGATGAATTCATCCACCAGTCCGCGTGCGATGCGAAAAGTTTCCTCGCCGACCAATTTCACCGCCGTGCCATCGGCAAACAATCCCACATCATCCAGCGCAATGCGTTTGCCCGCATTCACTGATTGCATCATGGCATCGGAATCAAATGTTTGAACACCGATCACTTTGACGTCGGGGCGTACCGCCTTGATGTAATTGGCCACACCCGACACCAGACCGCCCCCGCCAATCGCGACAAACACCGCATGCAAGGGTCCTTGGTGTTGACGCAGCATTTCCATGGCAATCGTGCCTTGTCCGGCGATGACTTCCGGATCGTCAAACGGATGGATAAATGTCAGGCCTTGCTTGTGACCGAGCTTGACCGCAAACGCATAAGCATCCGAGTAACTGTCGCCATGCAATTGCACTTCGCCGCCCAATGCTTTGACTGCGTCGATTTTCAAACCGGGTGTGGTCACCGGCATGACGATGACGGCACGCGTTCCCAATTTTTTGGCGCCAAGCGCCACGCCTTGCGCATGGTTGCCGGCTGATGCACAGACCACGCCTTTGCTCAACTGCTCAGGGCTGAGTTGCACCATCTTGTTATAGGCGCCACGCAGCTTGAAACTGAACACCGGTTGCTGGTCTTCACGTTTGAGCAAGACCTGGTTTTTCAATTTTTTGCTGAGAATAGGTGCAGCGTCCAAAGCTGATTCGTGTGCGACGTCATACACCCGGGCGGTGAGTATTTTTTTCAAATAATCAGCCGGCGTGAGCTTGCGTTTTCTGGCTATAACAACAGCTTTTGAAGGGACGGGGACAGTCTTGGAGAGGGAAGTTTTGGTCATGGCTTTTGCGATCATGCGAGAAACAGATTCTCTCGCATACACCTGAGCATAAAAAAAGCCCCGCAACTTTCGCTGCGGGGCTGTGAATCCACCTTTTCAGAGGGTGGAGGAGACAAAGGGTGCTTTCACAAAGCGTGAATGAAATATAGCCGATGAAATGGCGACATGCAATCGCAATAGTGACCTTGCTTATGTACAGCCTTTGGCTTGTGACAGGCATTGCCAGACTATGATTCATGTACACAAGGAGAAAACGCATGGAATGCACAGTCAGTTGGACCGGCGCGAGCGGGGCTCGTTCCGCAATGGGATTCATGGCTGAGACCGGCAGTGGCCATGTCATCGCCATGGATGGTGCGCCCGACCCTGAGAGGCCGGATCAAAGCGGACAAAACCTGGCCGCGCGGCCGATGGAGTTGTTGCTGGCAGGTGCGGGTGGATGCACGGCCTATGACATTGTTTTGATGCTTAAAAGAGGCAGACACGAAGTCTTGGGCTGCACTGTGAAATTGACCGCAGACCGTGCTGACACAGACCCCAAAGTGTTCACCCGTATCAATATGCATTTCACCGTGCGCGGTAAAAACATAGCGCCCAACGTGGTGGAGCGCGCCGTCAAACTCAGTCATGACAAATACTGCTCAGCCAGCATCATGCTGGGCAAAACCGCAGAGATCACGACCAGCTTTGAAGTCATAGAAGCCTGAAGTTAAGCCGTCATCTTTAAAGCGGCATTTACTTTTTTTAAATTCGGCAGACCTTGGTCGCTTGAAAAAAAATTAAATTCGGTGCGCCACTGTGGTCATGACTTTGGCAGCCAGTTTCATGGCTTCTGTGACCGGTTTAGGCAATGGCACGGCACCGGCTTTTTGCGCATCTGCCGCGTGTTGTGCCTCGTCTTGTTGCATTTGATCGACCACCGCGCGAGAGGCCAAATCGGCCATTGGCAGACGCTGCATATGTTCTTGCAAATGCGCTTCTACTTGCCGTTCTGTTTCTACGACAAAGCCCAAACTCAGCGCGTCCCCGCCGAGCTTACCCGCCACATAGCCCAGCCCAAAAGCACCTGCGTACCACAGCGGATTGAGCAAACTCGGGCGAGCGCCCAAATCGGCCAAACGCGCTTCCGTCCAAGCCAGGTGATCTGTTTCTTCGTTGCTGGCTTGACGGAAATGCGCTTTCAATTGCGGATTGCGCGTCGCCAAGGCTTGGGATGCATACAAGGCTTGAGCGCAGACTTCACCCACGTGGTTGACGCGCATTAAAGCGCCTGCTTCGGTGCGTTCTGCTTCAGTCAGCGACACGGTGTTGATGTGTTGAGCAGGGTAAGGGCGTTGTGCATGGTGCTTGGAAAACACAGTGCGCAATGCGTTGTCTAGCGTGGTGAAGAAAATATCCATGTTTTATGACAAGCAGATGACAGCCCGGTTGTAAAAATCAATCATTAAAAAATAAATCCATCCAAAAAATCTTGGACAAGCCATTGATCGTCGCGAAAAAACAAAACGGTCACGAAACTGAAATATACGCCAGCAAAGATACATGTGTTGGCTGAACCAGCTTAACCCTTTTCTTTATTAACGGAGTTTTACACATGAAAAAGTCACTTGTTGCTTTGGCAACCCTTTCTGTTGTTGGCAGCGCATTCGCCGATATTGATGTTTCTGGTGGTATCAAGATGTATGGTGTGATTGACCAAGCTGTCACGTCACAAACATTGACAGACCCCAGTGTGGCTGCCAGATCTACCAACTACACCAGCTTGTTTGCTGCTGCAGCCACCAGCCGCTTGGGCTTCAAAGGAACGCGGGACCTTGGCCAAGGCATCAAAGGCCGTTTCCAAGCTGAAATTCAAGTGGAGCCAGACAACGCCACGATGTTGCCTGCCAAGAACCGTGGAACCTTTGTTGGTATTTCCAAAGAATCAGCCGGTGAAATCATATTGGGCACACAAGAAACCACGGCTTACGAAATTTTTGGTATGGATGTCAACGGCCGGGTTGAATACAAGCCCCAAGTCTGGCGCACCACTACCTCTAGCGATACACAAGATCGTGCAAACAACTCATTGAAATACGTCAGCCCTTCGATCGGTGGCTTTACTGCTCACGCGATGAGAGGCTTTGCTGACACATCATCCACCACATCAACTGCATACACCTCACTGGGTGTGAAATTTAGCCAAGACAAAATGAGAGCTGCTTTGGTGGTGGACAGATTGACAAATACCGCTGGTTCATTCAGATTTGCTGGTTTAGTCAATGCCGGTCCTGGCAAAGAAGGTGCAACTTACACAAGCACTGCACTTGCTTATTCAGGGTCAACCACTACGGCCGTCACACGAAACATTGGTTCAATTTCTTATGATTTTGGCGTGGCTTCTGTCAACTACCTGTATGCCAAGTCATACAGCGGCGGCACTAATGCAGGTAGCCTGACGACAAATACTTTTGGTATCAGAGTTCCCTATGAGAATTTCGCGTTTGCATTAAGCTACGGTGCGGGAACGATTGATTCTTACACCACAGCTGGTTCTGGTTTGGCCACAGCTGGTGACTCAACCATCAACGACACAACTTTCGGCCTGTATTACAACTTGGACAAATCGACATCCTTCTACCTGCTTGGAAGCACCAGCAACCTTTCAACCGGTGGTGGATATGTCCAAGCTGGTAAAAACGTCACTACCGCTATCGGCGCACGCTACAACTTCTGATTTTCAGACAAGCTCCAAGGCTTGAACGTTTAAAACGCCACCTTCGGGTGGCGTTTTTTTTGCCTCATTCATCTCAGTAGGCAGTTAAAAGAATATTTAATTATTCATATCCACAATTTTTATCTATTTAAATTAAAGAATCCACCACTCATGCCGAATGTCGACATACTTTCAATGCGTTTTGAAATACTTGGCAGACCATGTAAAAAATTCTCGTTTAGCCGAGAGCCATGCACCTGTGTTTGAATGTCGGGTCATTGACCCCAAAAACGTTGAAAGTCTTGCGCCATGGAGCGCTTAAAAACGGTCGGGTTTCTTTGTTTCACGGATGGAGTTGTACATGAAGAAGTATGTGATTTCTTTAGCCAGCGTGTGTGTCGTCCATAGCGTTTGGGCTGATGTGGATGTGGCAGCAGGCGTCAAGTTGTATGGCGTGCTGGATCAAGCGGTGCAGTCACAAAATCTCAGTGACCCCACCAGCGCCACCGCCGGTCAAAAATACATAGGCATGTTTGCCGCTGGCGCCACCAGTCGATTGGGAGTACGTGCCGAGAGAGATCTCAATGGCACCACCAAAGCACATATTCAAATTGAACTGGAAGTCAAACCTGACAAACCCAAAGGCGGCGTGATCAATGCCTCTGCCAACAGAGGCACGTTTGTAGGACTTACAGGACCAGCGGGCACAGTGCGTCTGGGTACCCAAGAAACCATGGCTTACGAAACATTCGCCATGGATGCCAACGGCCGCGCAGAATACAAACCACAGATG
>CANHLD010000079.1 GCA_947461325.1 Comamonadaceae bacterium | reverse complement strand
CTTTTGTTGCGCCGGCAGATATCAATAGCAAAGCTATTCAAACTTATCCTGTGGTCATTGTGGGCGCAGGATTAAGCGGACTGACGCTGGCTTGCAAATTGGCTCATTTGGGCATATCGGCGATTGTGCTTGACGAGGACAACACGGTCGGTGTCAAAGGCGCATCCTCACGTGGCATTTGCTATACACAACAGTCATTAGAAGTATTTGCCCGACTGGGCATTTACGAGCGTATCGCCGCCAAAGGCGTGGCCTGGCAAGTTGGGCGCACATTTGCAGGTGATGACGAGGTTTTCTCGTTTGACCTGCGAGAACGCAGCCATTTTTCTGCCAGTTGTCAGCCGCCCTTCATCAATATCCAGCAGTTCTATGTCGAAATGTTTTTGGTGGAGCGCATACTTGAATTGAACAAGACATCACCGCTGATTGACCTGCGTTGGAACAATCGTGTTAATGGGTTTTCGCAAAATAAAGAAACAGTCACTCTGCAAGTGCAGACTCCCGCTGGCAATTACAGTTTGAAAGCCAGCCATGTCATAGACGCCAGCGGTTCACACACACCGTTTCACGCGTGGGTAGGAGCGACCATGGACAGCAAGCGCGGTGACGACCGCTGGTGCATCGCAGATGTGCGTTTCAAACACCAACCGCCTACAGAGCGCCATACATGGATTGAAGCACCGTTCAACGACAACCGAGCCGTCTGGCAACACCTGATGGGTGACGATGTCTGGCGCATCGATTACCAGATGGCGCCTGATGCAGATCCGGCCTATGTCAGCCGCGAAGACGTGGTGCGCGAACGCTTGGCCAAGCAATTTGGCGCTGATGTGGAATGCGACATTGTGTGGGTCGGTCCTTACGCTTACAAATCGCAATGCCTGCACCAACTGCACCACGGGCGTGTGTTTTTCATAGGTGACACCGCCAAAGTGGTCAGCCCGTTTGGCGCACGAGGTGGCAACACAGGGATTGCAGACGCTGACAATTTGGCTTGGAAATTGGCTGCCGTGCTGCGCGGTCAAGCCGCACCCAGTTTGCTGGCCAGTTACAACCAAGAACGCTTGCAAGCCGCCAAACGCAATGTGCAAGTGACCAACCGCACAGCGCGTTACCTTCGTGCACCTGATGGAATTGAGCGCTTGTTTCGCAGTGCCACGATCGGCTTGGCCAAACACCATGCTTTCGCCAGAAGCTTGATCAACACAGGACGCATGGCCGAAGCCAACCGGTATGACGTGTCTGATGTGTGTCAGACAGAGGGCGGCTTCATGGTGCAAAACGCGCCGGTGCAATTTGCCGATCAATCAAGCGGCAGCCTGGCAGATTTGCTGCAATGGGCTAACGGTCGCATGCTTCTTCTTGTGTTTGGTGAACTCAGTCGCAAAGAGATTGCTAAATTGCAATCCATCAGCGTATTAGCCTCTGTGTATGCGGTTCAGGTCGTGTCAAAAAAGAATGCAGATGTACTTGAACATGTGATTGACACAAACAAAACCTTGCGACATGCTTGTCTGAGTGAAAAAGCAAAATGGGCGTTGATCAGGCCGGATGCTTATCTGGCAGCCAAAGGTAAGGCGCTCAACGGACAACTGGTTAAATCTTTGGCCTCAGCTTTGGCGTTGGCATTGCGGTGAATTTCTCATTTCAACGAAAGAAACTATGACCACCCATTTAAAAATCGATTTCGTCTCCGATGTGGCTTGCCCGTGGTGCGCGGTCGGCTTAGGCGCGCTTGAGCAAGCGCTGGATGAACTGCAAAACGAAGTTTCTGCAGATATCCACTTTCAACCGTTCGAACTCAACCCGCATATGCCACCCGGCGGTGAGGACTTGGTGGAACACCTTAGTAAAAAGTACGGTTCTACTGCCGAACAGCAATCGCAGATGTATCAAAACATCAAGACGCGCGGCGCAGAAGTAGGTTTTGCGTTTCATCCCACAGGGCGCGGGCGCATCTTCAACACCTTTGATGCCCATCGTTTGCTGCACTGGGCCGAGGTGACTGGCGGCTGTGATGCTCAGCGCCGCTTGAAAAAGGCTTTGCTAGATGCCTACCAGGGTCGTGGTGAGGTAATCGATTCGCACGATGTGCTGCTTGATATTGTTGAGGCACAAGGTATGGACGTGGCGTCCGCGAAGGAGATTTTGAGAGGCGATATGTATGCGGAAGATGTTCGCGCCAGAGAACGTTTCTACACCAGTGCTGGTATTCATTCGGTGCCAGCTGTCATCATCAATGACAAACACCTAATCTCAGGTGGGCAGCCTGCGCATGTCTTTGCGCAGGCTTTGCGCGAAATTGCCACCCCAAACCTAAAGTCTTAAGCCAATTCCTTCAAGGTATAAGCCTTTGCCTAGCCGCTGGGCAACGCATTAGCCAGTTGGATTGAACTCTACTTCAAAGTCCCTATGCCATGTCTGATCATGTCGGAGTACTACCCCTTGGGGGTTCGGGCAGGTGAATTTCGCAAGTCAACCTGCACCCCAGGATTACCTTTAATTATTAAATCATTAATTGCATCAAATACTTTTACACTTTCTTTGCCTACATGAGGATTAACCGTATTAATTAGTAAATTACTCCTTCCAGGTACCACTCCAAACGCATGTCCCTTATCCTCGTATCTGATAATACGCAATAAATTTGCGGACTCACCGGCATCAACTGTTGTTTTGGCAACAGATGTTCTGGCGACTTCTGTCGCATGACAACCTGCGCAAGGTGCTTTTGTACCTGCAAGAATAATCTCTGCATTGCTCTTGCCATACAACTTTTTAAGCTTTTCGCCGAATCGCAATGAGGCTGGATCATTTGATTGATTAGCCTCAATAAACTCGATCACGCGTTGCTCCGCGTGCATGGCATAACTTTGGTCGCTACTTGGTATGCCGCCCTTCGGGCTAGAGATGTAATTCTCCATCGGGGGCGCCTCGATTATGTTTGGCTTTGGTCCGAGCGCGCTTCTCAGTTTATATAACATTTCAACTCTACGGTTGATAAGCGACTCTTCCAATCCATCTCTTTTCATCTCCTCAATCATTGTATTTTTTTGAAAATCAAATTCAAGATCATTTTTAACAAAATTAATTATCCAGTTTGCAGCTTTATATTGATCCACTGCTTTTTGATAATCATAGTTGGCGTCACTTAATTTATCAAGCGCCTTTTTTTTAAGGTCATTAGCTTCATTCATCGAATCATTATTAATATCCAATTTAGATACATTATTTTTCGCCTCTTTAAAAATAATTTCCAAATCCAAAAATCGGTTTTCCATTTCGATAATGCATTGAGACCTATAAATAGGATCCGAAAAAAAATCATTAATCATACGGTTTAGTGCAGAATCTTTAGAATTTGTTCCATAAATAATCATGTCCCCAACAATTGCCGCTTGGACTTCCGGTGTTCTTATTTCTTTTTTAAATTTCTCCGGTGAGACATCTCTCTTCATGAGTGCATTCATCCCCATAGCAAATCTGGAAAACATCATTAAAATCTCAGCAGGCTTCGATTCCCCAAGAAAATATGTTTTCTCTTTAACCTGTGCACTATTTGCAGACATGTACTCATTACTCTTCTTTATCGCTTCTTTCTTTCCGCTGAGTGTATGTTTGTTGAACTCAGTGAAAGAAGTTCGCTTCGGTATTAATATTGTTGAAGATTCTGGAAAAGTAACTTTATAATTAGTACTTCCTTGCCTCTTGTTTGATTCAGTAGAGTTTTGCAATATCTCCGGTTCAAAATTAGAATTGTTTTTTTGTGAGTTTTTATTTTCAGAAACCGAGGGTTGGTTATGATCCTTAAAATTGAAGCTGGCTTTATCCTTCGCCTCAATTTTTTTATATATATTATTTTTCAATTTTAATTCTTTTTTTTCGTAAAATTTTAATAAATGCAACATTCATCTGTGAAATCATCTTTACAGTCCAAGGGTTTTAGAATGATGTCAGCAGAGCCGTAGCGTTCGATTTGTATTTGTATTTGTATTTGTATTTTTAAAATGACTGCTTCAGCTTATGCAATAAATATTCTGGCAATCAGGAAAAATTTCTCCGAGCGTATTTTTTTATAAAATGCAGCTCCATGATTTATTTGATTTTCAATCCGACTGGTTCTTAATACTGCTGCTAGTTACCAATTTAATCCTAATACAATTCACAACAGAATTATTTAATCGATTACATAAAAATCAAATAGCTTTTATTGATTATTTTGATGCTTTGTATTTTTAGCTTTTGCTAAATTTCTTCTAAAGTCTGATAGTTTTCATCATAAATTTCAATGCTGCCATGATCAATGACAAACACTTAATCTCAGGTGGGCAGCCTGCGCAAGTCTTTGCGCGAAATTGCCACCCTAGCCTGAGAGCTTAAGCCAATTCCTTCATGGTTTGGCTGAGCTTGGGTTGTCGGACAAGCGCATTTCTTGCGGCCACCACGGTTTTAGCCACCGAAACAGCAGTGGCCGCCGACAAAGTCCAACCCAAATGCCCGTGCCCAGTGTTGTAGAACACATTAGGCGCCTTACCAGCTCCAACCTTGGGCAGCATATTGGGCATCATTGGGCGCAACCCGGCCCATGGCGTGAATTGACGTGTGCTGATGCCGGGAAAGCATTGCGCCACCCAGTCCACCAATGGCTGAATCCGATCTGCACGAATGTCTTTGTTGAAGCCATTGAACTCGGCGGTTCCAGCCACGCGGAATCGATTCAAGCCTAAACGACTGGTGACCAGTTTGGTCGCGTCATCCAGCAAACTGACCTGCGGCGCACTGGCTTGGCTTTGCGCATCATCAAGATGTACCGTGATGGAATAACCTTTGACAGGATAAATATTGACACGGTCGCCTAGTTGCGCAGCCAATTCGCGACTGCAGGTTCCGCAACAGATCACCACAGCGTCCGCATTCATTTCGTAAGATTGCGATTCTTTTTCATAAACTAGTTGGGCCCGCAGACCAGTGGTACTGATGCTTCTGACTTCACTTTCATAGATGGTTTGCACGTTCAATCTTTCCAACGCTTTTGAAAGCCCGAAAGTGAATTTATGGATGTCACCGGTGCTGTCGCTTTCGGTGAAAAAACCGCCATAAAAAGACCCACTCAATGTCGGTTCGATCTGCTGCATCTCTTTGGGTGACACTGCCCGTCGCTCTAGGCCTCCCTTTCGCAGCAAGGCGCTGACCTTGGTTGCATGTTCATAACTGGCTTTATCGCGGTAAATGTGCAAAATACCTTCACGCTTTAAATCGAAATCAATGGCTTCTTGTTGGGCCCAGGCAAACAAATATTCACGCGCGGCAATGGCCATCTGGGCGGTATAGATGGTGTTTGGTTCGTAGTTAGGCAACTGCGCTACAAATTCGGTTAGCCATGACCATTGATGCCAACTGGCTTTGGGATGAAATAGCAAAGGTGCATCGCTGCGAGTGATCCACTTCATGCCTTTGACAAGGGTGGACCAGTGGTTCCATACTTCGGCATTCGAGGCAGAGAGTTGTCCGCCATTGGCATAAGACGTTTCCATGCCTGCGTAACGGTGCCGTTCAAAAAGAGTGACAGAAAAACCTTGTTGGGCCAAGGCATAAGCCGTGGTGACACCGGTGATGCCACCACCGATGACGGCGATGTGTTTCATGTTGTAAATCTCAGTGAGTCCATTGAAGGGAGAAGCACAGCAATCCGCTGTGCAACACCCCCTCTGTGCTGTACCTGAGAGATTCACGCATCGCACTAAGGCGAAGGTTTGCTCCTTCGGTGTGCAGAATGACTAGGTTCTGCAACTCTTCAGAGATTTACCATGTCACCGGTCCTGGGGCCTGAGAGATTCCGGGGTGGTTGCTCCTTCGGCGGTGTTGTTAGACACACTCTCCCGGTGACATCAATCAAAAGTATAGCTTGGCGCACACCCCTAGAATCAGAGCTTTCATTGCTGGCTTGGTCTTGCTGTTGGTGGTGATGCTACTCATAGCCCCTCGCTAAAATGCATTTTTCTTTTTGACAGACCCCGAACCGGCGCATGCCGGTTTGTTACCTCATACCCCTTATGACCAGCCCCAGCGCACAACCCGGCTTAGACAGCCTGTCCAAATCTTTTGAACCTGCCGCTATCGAGGCCCACTGGGGCCCTGAGTGGGAAAAACGCGGTTATGGTGTGGCGGGTCATCGCGGCACAGGAGCGCCTGTCGCGGATCAGCCGTCGTTTGCCATTCAACTGCCGCCACCGAACGTGACCGGCACGCTGCACATGGGGCATGCGTTCAACCAGACCATCATGGACAGTTTGACGCGCTACCACCGCATGCGAGGGTTCAACACTTTGTGGGTACCGGGCACAGACCATGCAGGCATTGCCACACAAATCGTGGTCGAGCGTCAACTGCAAGGCCAAGGCATCAGCCGCCATGATATGGGCCCGACACCGTCTGAGGCGCGTAAAAATTTCATCTCTAAAGTGTGGGAATGGAAAGAGCAATCAGGCAACACCATCACCCAGCAAATGCGCCGCATGGGCGACAGCGTCGACTGGAGCCGCGAATACTTCACCATGGACGACAAGTTGTCGCCGGTAGTGACCGACACGTTTGTGCGTTTGTATGAACAAGGTTTGATTTACAGAGGCAAGCGTTTGGTGAACTGGGACCCGGTGTTGATGAGTGCGGTGTCAGACCTTGAAGTGGAGGCCACCGAATCCGAAGGCAAGATGCATTACATCTGTTATCCGTTTGCCGACGGCCCACAAATGATCGACGGCGTTCTTCAAAAAGGCATGACGATTGCCACCACCCGCCCTGAAACCATGATGGCGGATGGCGCACTGGCGGTTCACCCCGAAGATGAGCGCTACAAACATTTGGTCGGCAAGATGGTGGACTTACCTTTGTGTGACCGGCAAATTCCCATCATCGCTGACGATTTTGTGGACCGTGAATTTGGCTCGGGTTGCGTGAAGATCACCGGCGCGCACGACTTCAATGACTATGCATGTGCACAACGCCATGGCTTGCCACTGATCACCATCTTCACACTCGATGCCAAGGTCAATGAAAACGGACCCGCACCCTACCAGGGCATGGACAGGTTTGAAGCTCGCAAAACAGTGAACCGTGATTTAGAAGCACTGGGTTTGATGCTTGAGATCAAGCCGCACAAAATGATGTTGCCGATTTGCGCTCGCACCGGCCAGATTGTCGAACCCATGCTGACCGACCAATGGTTTGTCGCCATGAACAAAGTCAGCGACACAGACCCCACTGGTAAAAGCATTGCTCAAAAAGCCATTGACGCGGTGCAGTCCGGCGAAGTGAAGTTCGTGCCTGAAAACTGGGTCAACACCTACAACCAGTGGATGAACAACATCACCGATTGGTGTATCTCACGTCAACTGTGGTGGGGCCATCAAATACCGGCTTGGTATGACAAAAATGGCAAGGTGTATGTGGCGCGAGATGAGGCCCAAGCCCTAGAACAATTCGCAAAAAAAGGGGCTACGGAACGAACCCAAGTCGAAACCTACCAACAGACTGGCAAGCCAGAAGACTTACCACTCAAACGCGACGAGGATGTGCTCGACACTTGGTATTCATCTGCGCTGGTGCCGTTCAGCACCATGGACTGGCTGAATATGGGTGGGCGTGATGGGCTTGGTCGCAGCGACTTCGGGCGCGAAGCGGCCGGGAGCCAGGCCAAGCACGACACGGCCAAGCACGACACTGCCAAGCACAACACTGCACAGCACAACACAGCCAGTCAAGACGGACAACTCAAAGACATAGACCTGTATTTACCAAGCAGCGTCCTCGTCACCGGTTACGACATCATCTTTTTCTGGGTCGCACGCATGATCATGATGACCACGCACTTCACCGGTCGCGTGCCG
>CANHLD010000078.1 GCA_947461325.1 Comamonadaceae bacterium | reverse complement strand
GCACACCGGGCAATGCGCGTGCGCTGGAACCGGTAGCGACAATGATCTGCTTGGCGATCAATGATTCTTCGGCTTTGCCAGACACCTTGATTTCATAACCGGCTTCGGACTTGCTTGCGAAACTGCCGCGACCGTGGAAAAACGCGACCTTGTTTTTCTTGAACAAATACAAAATGCCGTCGTTGTTTTGTTTAACCACCGTGTCTTTGCGGGCGAGCATTTTGGTCACGTCCATTTTCACGCTGGTGGCCGTGATGCCGTGTTCTGCGAAATGGTGATTGGCCTGCTCGAAATGTTCGGACGATTGCAACAAGGCTTTGGACGGAATACAGCCTACGTTGGTGCAGGTGCCGCCGGGAGCCGGTCCGCCGCTGGCGTTTTGCCATTCGTCGATGCAGGCGACGTTCATGCCGAGTTGGGCGGCGCGAATCGCAGCGATATAGCCGCCGGGGCCGGCGCCGATGACGATGACATCAAATGTTTTGCTCATGCTTTTTTTCTCTTAAATTTTGGACAACATAGTTGGCACAATGATGCGATGCATGGGTGTGACAACAAACATATACAAATGCCCTAACCAATTTTTGATGTGGACAACAGTTGAAACCACCACTCGCCCGCCGTGATTGGATTTAAAAAGGGATATTCGGACATCAAGGTGTTTGTCCGTTTCGCCCATCACCACTTCATTCTCAGTAATTTCGTAGACCGTGAAAAGTCCAACGCGATCCCCTACTTTGTAGTCTTGAGCTGGTTTGGAAAAATCAAATGATGACAAATCACCTGAGTGTTTGAGGCCCAGATGGGCAACGATGGTGTTGCGAAGTGCCATTGATTGATTGACCCAGCGAGGCGTTTTTTTCACTGTGGCAAGCCAAACAGCTAAGGCACTGCAATCAGCTTGCGGATTTTCAACTTCATAAGCATCTGAAAAATGCGCTTTTGCGGCATCAGTAGCCAAGATGGATTCAGCTGGAATTGGGCAAGATTTGACCTTCATGAAAATCAATGCCCCTCGCCAACTTCAACGCTGTCTCGCCCACGTAGATACAAAGTCTCCGGTGCCAAATCCAGTCTGTCATCCCAAACCACTGTGCCATTTGCAACGTGGGCTTTGGCAAACAATCCACCTTGCTTTAAGCGTTCGAATGCAGGGAAATGCAAATAGGGTTTGACATCAAATTGCTTGATCGAACCATCGGTGAATTCGAGACGCAGCTCAAAATCATCCAAGGCTTTGACCTTGGTGACTTTTGGTAGCAAAGGTTTAAGGGTGTTCATTTGAGTGGATCAATCCTGAATAACTCACGGCCCTCTATAGCCAATTTCCAGTCTGCCATCAATTCCTCTGAATGAATTTCAATCCAAGCTTGCACCAAACGTTGCTTGTTTTTGGGGAACTCTCCAGCCAACATGTCTGCACTGGGTATGCCAAAAACCGCCTCAAAGTCTTGATAAAACACATGAATATGCGGGGCATGATGTTCACTGGTGTCCATGAAATACATGGACACCAAAATGCCGTAGAACATCGATATGGTTGGCATGGTTTAAATATCAAACAACAAACGCGCCGGATCTTCCAACGCCTCTTTCATGGCGACCAGACCCAGCACAGCTTCGCGGCCGTCAATGATGCGGTGGTCGTACGACATGGCGAAATAGTTCATGGGACGCACCACGACTTGGCCGTTTTCCACCACGGCGCGGTCTTTGGTGGCGTGCACACCTAATATCGCCGACTGCGGCGGGTTGATGATGGGCGTAGACAACATCGAGCCGAACACGCCGCCATTGCTGATAGAGAACGTGCCGCCGGTCATCTCCTCGATGCCAAGTTTGCCGTCGCGTGCTTTCGCGCCGTATTCAGCGATCTTCTTTTCGATCTCGGCAAAGCTCATCTGGTCGGCGTTACGCAGAATCGGCACCACCAAACCGCGCGGTGAACCCACTGCAATGCCGATGTCGAAATAGCCGTGGTAGACGATGTCATTGCCGTCCACAGACGCGTTGAGCACCGGGTATTTTTTGAGTGCATGCACAGCGGCTTTGACGAAAAAGCTCATGAAGCCTATCTTCACGCCGTGTTCTTTTTCGAATTTTTCCTGGAAGCGCTTGCGCATTTCCATGACTGGCGCCATGTTGATTTCGTTGAACGTGGTGAGAATGGCGTTGGTGGATTGAGATTGCAACAAGCGTTCGGCCACGCGGGCACGCAAGCGGCTCATGGGCACGCGTTGCTCTGGACGCTCGCCCAAGTTGACTGATGAGGGACCATCGACTTGCGGCAACACCTTGGTGGGCGCGCCGGTGGGGATGGACACAGCAGCCGGTTTCACACCTGAGGCCACGGCACCGAGCACATCGCCTTTGGTGACGCGACCGTCTTTGCCAGTGCCAGTGACTGAACCTGCAGCGAGTTGGTTGTCGGCCATCAGTTTGGCAGCAGCCGGCATGAGCACATCTGACTTGGATGAAGAAGTTGCAGCAGTTGCAGCGACAGACGCCGCCACCGTTGCTGGCGCAGCAGTTGCTGAAGCAGTGGCCGCCGTGTCAATGCGTGCAATCAATTGGTCTGCCTGCACTGTGCTGCCGTCGCCACACAAAATCTCAACCAACACACCGGCTGACGGCGCAGGCACTTCCAGCACCACTTTGTCGGTTTCGACATCGATGAGAATTTCGTCAGCGCTGACGGCTTCACCGATTTTCTTTTTCCATTGCAACAAGGTGGCTTCGGCCACCGATTCGGATAACTGCGGGACTTTGACTTCGACGATAGACATGTTGAATTCCTGAATAAATGACAGACACCAAGCAAGCGCTGAAAAGCGACCGTGCTTATTTGGTCAATATGAAACCTTTGAGACGGCCGAACGCACCATCGACCAGGGCTTTTTGCTGCTCCTGGTGCAAATGCGAATAACCGACAGCGGGCGAGGCGGAAGCGGCGCGGCCGCTGTAGCCCAGCTTCTGGCCAACGGCCATGTTTTCAAACAAGTAATGCTGCACAAAGAACCATGCACCCTGGTTTTGCGGCTCGTCCTGACACCAGACTACCTCGGTGGCGTTCGGGTATTTTTTCAACTCGGCTGCAAACACTTTGTGCGGGAACGGATAGAGCTGCTCCAGACGCAATAACACCGTGTCGTCGTGTCCGCCCTCTTCGCGCTTTTTCGACAAGTCGTAATACACCTTGCCCGAGCAAATGACGATGCGTTTGACCTTATCGGCTTTGATGTCCTTGACCTCGGGGATGATGGTCTGGAAACCGCCCTTGGTGAACTCGGACACCGGTGACGCGGCATCCTTGTGACGCAGCAGCGATTTGGGCGTGAAGATGATCAAGGGCTTGCGCAAATTGCGCACCATCTGACGGCGCAGCACATGGAAGATTTGGCTGGCCGTGGTCGGCTGCACGATTTGCATGTTGGTGTCGGCCGCCAATTGCATGAACCGTTCGACACGCGCCGAGCTGTGCTCAGGCCCCTGGCCTTCGTAACCGTGCGGCAGCATCAAAGTGATGCCATTCACGCGGCCCCATTTCACTTCACCGGAAGCAATGAACTGGTCGATCACCACTTGCGCGCCGTTGGCGAAATCGCCAAATTGCGCTTCCCAGATGACCAAGGTGTTTGGATCGTTAGAGGCATAGCCGTACTCAAAACCCAGCACCGCTTCTTCAGAAAGAATCGAGTCGATGACAACAAACGGCGACTGGTTGTCAGCCACATTCTGCAAGGGAATGTAGGTGCCTGTGTCCCACTTTTCACGGTTTTGATCGTGAATCACTGCATGGCGGTGGGTGAAGGTGCCACGGCCGGAATCTTCACCGGACAAACGCACCGGAAAACCACTGGCCACCAGCGAAGCAAACGCCATGTGTTCGCCCATGCCCCAGTCCACTGGCAGATCACCGCGCCCCATGGCAGCACGGTCATCCAACACTTTTTTCACCAGCGAATGTGGCGTCACACCAGCGGGCAATGTGGTGATGCGTTCAGCCAAACGTTTCCACTCGGCCATCGGCAAAGCGGTGTCTGCAGAGTCAGTCCATTTTTTGCCGAGGAATGGACTCCAGTCCACGGTGAATTTGGTTTTGAAATTGGTCAACACCGGCTCTGAAGTATTTTTACCCGCATCGAGTGCAGCGCGGTAGGTTTTCACCATGTCCTCGCCTATGGTTTCGCCCAAGCCTTGAGCCGCCAAACGGTCGGCATACAGTTTGCGCGTGCCCGGATGCGCCGCAATTTTTTTGTACATCAGCGGTTGCGTCAGGCTTGGCGTGTCTTGCTCGTTGTGACCGAGTTTGCGATAGCAAGTGATGTCCACCACCACGTCCTGGCGGAAAGTCATGCGGTATTCGAGCGCCAATTGCGTGGCCAACACCACCGCTTCTGGATCGTCGCCATTGACATGCAGCACGGGGGCTTCGACCATTTTCACAATGTCCGTGCAAAACGCAGATGAGCGCATGTCGCGCGGGTCTGACGTGGTGAAACCAATTTGGTTGTTGATGATGATGTGCACCGTGCCGCCAGTGGTGTAACCCCGGGTTTGCGCCAGCGCCAAGGTTTCCTGATTGACGCCTTGACCGCCGAACGCGGCGTCGCCGTGCACCAGCACGGGCAACACTTGGCTGCCGGTGGGGTCGCTGCGGCGGTCCATACGCGAACGCACCGAACCTTCAACCACCGGGTTGACAATTTCCAAATGCGAGGGGTTGAATGCCAGAGACAAATGCACCGGGCCGCCGGGCGTGGGCATATCGGAGCTGAAGCCCTGGTGGTATTTGACGTCACCGGCCGGCAACTCTTCGGGGGCGGTGTGGTCGAATTCGGCAAACAAATCCTTGGGCATTTTGCCCATGATGTTGACCAGCACATTCAAGCGGCCGCGGTGCGCCATACCAATAACAACTTCTTGCACACCCTGGCTGCCGGCCGCTTGTATCAATTCGTCCATGGCGGCGATAAAGCTTTCTCCGCCCTCAAGCGAGAAGCGCTTTTGACCGACATACTTGGTGTGCAAATAGCGCTCCAAGCCTTCAGCTGCTGTCAAGCGGTCCAGTATGTGTTTTTTCTTTTCGTTAGAAAACGCCGGGTGGCTGCGGATGCTTTCAAGTTTTTGCTGCCACCAACGTTTTTCACCCATATCGGTGGTGTACATGTATTCCGCGCCCAAGGTGCCGCAATAGGTTTGGCGCAAAGCGTTGAGCAACTCGCGCAAGCTCATTCGGTCTTTGCCGAAAAACGTGTTGCTGGTGTCGAACACGGTTTCCTGGTCAGCGTCGGTGAAACCGTAAAACGACAGTTCTAACTCAGGAATATGGGGGCGCTCGGTGCGTTGCAGCGGGTCCAGATTGGCCCATAACTGACCGATGTTGCGGTAAGCCGCAATCAGCTGTTGAACAGCTGTGCGCTTGCGGCCCATTTCTTGGTCGGCGCTGGCCATGACCACGCGGGTTCCGCCTTGTTTGGCGCGTTCGGCAAACGCATTGATCACCGGCAGGTGCGGCACATCTTTGGTCTGGCTGCCATCGACGGCGGGCACGTGCTGAAGCGCATCGAAATACTGGCGCCAAGTGTCTGGCACGCTGCCGGGGTTGAGGAGATAGTTTTCGTACATCTCTTCGACGTAAGGGGCGTTGCCCCCGAAGAGATAAGTGTTGCCTGCATAGGCTTGATAGACGGACGAACCCGTCTGCGGTGAATCGCTCATTGCTGACCTCCGTTTCCCTGCAGGAAACATAAGCTTGGTTGATAAACCCTCCGCGACACGGCTGAACCGGTTAGCGGATGCGACCGGCGCCTTGAAGAACGCCGGTATGTACTGCGCATTGTGCCACCAAAGTCTGGCAGATTTGCGACAAAGTTTCACAGACACAAGTCACGCTTGAAACGCCAACTCTTAACGCATGTTTCAGTTGGAGCGATTCGCCGGGCTTAAACGCTTGTTTCAGTTGGGGCAATGCGCCGGGCTTAAACGCCGCTCACCGCCGCAAGCGGCAACGTTCGCTACACGTTTGAGTCCGGCGCATCGTTCAGGCAGATCGTGTTTGCCCGTTTTAAACCAACTGCTCTTTGATCTGTTGCAACGGCGTCGGGTCATCAATCGTGGTCAAGTCACCGGGATCGCGGTTTTCGCACACCGCTTGTATGGCGCGGCGCAGCAGCTTACCGCTGCGGGTTTTGGGCAGCAGGCTGAGGAACAAGACGCGTGACGGCCTGGCCACTGCGCCCAGTTGGCTGTCGACCAGTTTCATGATCTCGCCTTCCAGTTTCAGGCGAGCCGCCGAATCGCCCAGCGCTGAAGCGTCTTTGGCGACCACAAACGCCATGGCGACCTGACCTTTCAAGGCATCGGCCACACCGACCACCGCCACCTCGGCCACATTCGGGTGGCTGGAGATGCTTTCTTCAATTTCCCGGGTGCCTAAGCGATGACCGGCGACGTTGATCACGTCATCCGTGCGCCCCAGTATGTAGAAATAACCGTCTTCATCCCGCACGCCCCAGTCAAAAGTGGAATACATCAGCTTGCCGGGCACACTTTGCCAATAGGTTTTGACAAAACGTTCATCATCCCCCCACAAGGTTTGCAAACAGCCCGGGGGCAATGGCCCTTCAATGACCACCACGCCTTTTTCCTGCGCGCCGGTCAGCTCTTCGCCAGTGCTGTCGCTCAGCAGTTTGACGTTAAAGCCATACATAGGAACACCGGGGCTGCCAAATTTGCTGGCCATTTTTTGAACGCCATTGGCCACGGTCAATATGGGCCAACCGGTTTCTGTCTGCCAGTAGTTGTCGATGATGGGCTTGCCCAATCCATCAGCAATCCATTGCGCGGTCGGCTCATCCAGCGGCTCACCGGCCAGGTACAAAGCTTTCAGGCTGGAAATATCGTATTTGGACAAAAGCGCCGGGTCTTGCTTTTTCAACACACGCACCGCCGTCGGAGCGCTGAACATGTGCGTGACTTTGTATTTTTCAACCAATTCCCACCAGACGCCGCCGTGCGGTCGGGTCGGCAATCCTTCGTACATCAGCGTGGCCATGCCCGCAAGCAGCGGACCATAAACGATGTAGCTGTGGCCGACCACCCAACCGATATCGCTGGTGCTGAAATACACCTGACCGGCTTGGCCTTCAAAAATATGCTGCATGCTGGCCGCCAAGGCCACGGTGTAACCTCCCGTGTCACGTTGCACGCCCTTGGGTTTGCCAGTCGTGCCGGACGTGTACAAGGTGTAGCTGGGGTGGGCGCTGTCCAACCAGACACAAGGCACTTTCGCATTCATGTGTTGCTGGCGCAAATTTGCATAACCGTGGTCTCGCCCCGGCATAGAAGTGAAAGCAGATAAACCTCGGTCCACCATCAATACCGCAGACGGTTTGTGTTGGCTGAGAGATATCGCTTCGTCCAGCAACGGTTTGTAGGGCACGACCTTGCCGCCGCGCGAACCGGCATCCGCGCTGATGATCAGCACCGGGCTGGCGTCGTCAATCCGTGTCGCCAAAGAATGCGAAGCGAAGCCACCGAAGACCACCGAATGAATCGCGCCAATGCGCACACAAGCCAGCATGGCAAACGCCGCCTCGGCAATCATCGGCATGTAAATCAGCACCCTGTCACCCTGCTTCACACCCAGGCTTTGCAAGATGGCCGCCATGCGCTGCACTTCGTCGCTGAGTTGGGCAAAGCTGTAAGTGATTTCCTGACCGGTTTCGGTGGACACATAAATCAAAGCCGGCTGATCGGCATGGTCTTTCAAATGCCGGTCCACCGCGTTGTGGCACAAATTGGTGGTGCCGCCGACAAACCAGTGGGCAAAAGGCGGTTTGCTGTAGTCGCAGATTTGCGAAGGTTTGACCTGCCAGTCAATCAAGTGTGCTTGTTC
>CANHLD010000077.1 GCA_947461325.1 Comamonadaceae bacterium | reverse complement strand
TGACCCACGGCTTTGCCACCGACGGCCAAGGCCGCAAGATGAGCAAGAGCTTGGGCAACACCGTGGTGCCGCAGGAAGTCACCGACAAACTCGGCGCGGAAATCGTGCGCCTGTGGGTAGCGTCCACAGACTATTCGGGCGACTTGAACATCGACGACAAAATTTTGGCTCGTGTGGTCGACACCTA
This sequence comes from Comamonadaceae bacterium, assembly GCA_947461325.1. Taxonomy (GTDB): domain Bacteria; phylum Pseudomonadota; class Gammaproteobacteria; order Burkholderiales; family Burkholderiaceae_C; genus Limnohabitans. The sequence goes on along the minus strand of CANHLD010000077.1, from coordinate 7,789 downwards.
CCGCCGTGTGCGCAACACCCTCAAGTTTTTGCTTGCCAACACCAGCGACTTCGACATACACAAAGATGCTGTTCCCATGGCCGACATGCTGGAAGTCGACCGCTATGCCATCAGCCGCGCCGCGCAATTGCAAGCCGATATCGTCGGTCACTTCAACCCGCAAACCCAAGTGTTTGAAGGCGGGCATTTCGGGCGTTACGAGTTCCATCCGGTGGTCTCGAAATTGCAAATTTATTGCTCGGAAGACTTAGGCGCGTTTTACTTGGATGTGCTCAAAGACCGGCTCTACACCACCGCCGCCGGTTCACACGCAAGGCGCAGCGCGCAAACCGCGTTGTGGCAAATCACGCAAGCCATGTTGCGTTGGATGGCACCGTTTTTAAGTTTCACTGCCGAAGAGGCGTGGGGCGTGCTGGGCTTGGGCAACACCATTTTCAAAGACAGGTATGTGCAACTGCCTGCGCCCGATACAGCGTTATTGGACAAATGGTCGCGCATTCGCGAGATCCGCGAACAAGTGAACAAGGACATCGAAGTGGTGCGCGCAAAAGGCTTGGTCGGCTCGCCGCTGCAAGCCGAGGTCAAGCTGACAGTGAATACTGCGGACATGGTGTTGCTGCAAAGCTTGGGGGCGGATGTGAAGTTTGTGTTCATCGTCTCCTCACTGCAACTGATGGCAGGCAACGAACTGTCAGTGAGTGTGGCTCCGTCTGAGAACACCAAATGTGAACGCTGCTGGCATTACAGCGCGGATGTGGGCAGCATTGCCGCGCACCCAATCTTGTGCGCACGCTGCGACAGCAATTTGCACGGCAGCGGTGAACAACGGGCGTTTGCCTGACATCGCTGGCTTATCCACATTCTTTGACTGCAACACATTGACCATGGCCAGATACACACCGCGTCCTTTGTTTCTATGGCTAGGCATTGCCCTGATCGTTTTACTGGCCGATCAAATCACTAAGGTGATGATCATCGGCAGTTTCCAACTGGGTGACAGCCAGACCGTGACCTCGTTTTTCAACCTGGTTCGGGTACACAACAGCGGCGCGGCGTTTTCGTTTTTGTCGTCCGCCTCCGGTTGGCAACGCTGGTTTTTCACTGCCATCGGTGTGGGTGCTGCGGGCTTCATCATTTGGTTGTTGCGCAGTCACCCGGGTCAAAAATTGTTTTGTTTTGCCTTGGCCCTTGTGCTGGGCGGTGCGGTGGGCAATGTGATCGACCGCTTGCTGTGGGGCCATGTGATCGACTTTTTAGACTTCCATTGGGACTGGTTATCGCCGGTGTTTTATCAGGGACATTTCCCAGCATTTAACGTAGCTGACAGCGCTATCAGCTTGGGTACAGTGTGTTTGATACTGGATGAATTGATCCGTGTGAGAAAAAGCAAAGCTTGAATTTGTTTCAACGCGGCGTCACTTTGTACACACTGAAATTCTCTAGCGGCGCACGACCCGCAGCGAGTTCAATTTGTCTGGGCAGGGTGCCGGTTTTGTGGTCTACCCAATCGCCTGAAATCACCACGTCCATAGATACAAAATGCTCTGCCAATGTGTTGGCAGATGCTGTGCGGGTGAGTAAAAAATAAGCCTCATGCGACAGCGGCAATTCATCTGGTTTATCCACGCGCAGCACAGGTGCGGTTTGGCGGTAAAGCCCAAGTTCATAGCTGACTGGCGGATCGAGTTGGTAGACCACAACTGACACAGCAGGCTCGCTCGCCATCGACGACAACACGTTATAAGGAATGCTAAAGCGCTTATGCGCAATCAGCGTCATGCCCTCAATCGACAAATACAAGAGATTCACAGCCACCACCGGCAACACCCATACGCCCACACCATGCCAGCGTTTGCGCTGCATCCACATATACACAACCGTACACAAAGCAACAACAATGGCCACGGTCCATAAAGCCGGATGACCGACACGAACCACCACCCAAAGAGCCAGCATCAGCGCCAGCATGGCCATGCCGATCTGCACCCGCCGCACCGCTTTTGCGCCGCTGTCATTGATGACCGATAAAAGCCAGGGCGCTATCAGCACAACTGCAAACGGATACACGATGACGGTGTAGTAATCCAACTGGAAGCTGGTGAGGCTGAACATGACAAAGCTGACCGTGAAACTGGCCAGTAAATACACCTGTACGGAACGCAGTGTTTCATCAGCAAGTTTGAAATGCCGCAAGCCTTGCGCAGTAGCCATCACAAACGCCGCTACCCAAGGCAAAAACGCCCATACAAACACCAGCACGAAAAACAGTTTGTTGCCGCCTGTGTTGGTGATGGGGCCGACATTGAAAAACCGTCCGAACTGGCTGTCCCACAAGAAAAAATGGATACCAGACACACCGGTTTGGTTGAACACCATTTTTTCTGGGTGCATATCAAACTGACGGTACAAGGCCAACAGTTCCGGCACGACGCACACCAAGCTCAGTAGCAAAGCCGCCAGCCATTTCCAGCGAAACAATTCGCGCCAACGGCCCTGGTACACCCACATGCAAAGCAAACCGCTGCTGATGGTGACCAAAGTGAACACGCCTTTGGTCATGACCGAAATGCCACTGAACAACGCGCCTAGCAACACATATTTCAAGCGACTGTCAGCGTCATAACGCAGCCAGTAATAACACGCGGCCATGATGCTGCCGGTTAAAAAAGCCTCGGCCTTCAAGGCGGTGGTGGTGTACATCAAATGGTAGGTGGACGCATACACCAGCGCGGCAATCAGCGCGGTGTCCCGGCCATGAAACAAACGCGCTATCCGGTAGGTGAAATAGCCGCCGAGCAAATGAAACAAATAGCCCGGCAGCATGTAAGCAAACACACTGACACCGAATAACTTGAACGACAACGCGCCCAGCCAAAAAGGGAAATGCGGTTTGTCTAGCCAGTCGCGGCCATCCAACATCAAATCATTCCAATTGCCACTCAACACCATGTGCTGAGACAAGGCGGCATACAACACAGAGTCGCCTTCATTCAATATGGGCGTGAACAAAGGCAAGGCGTTGACCAGCAAGGTCAACAGCAACCAAGCCAGCATATGCGGGCGCCATGTTGCATCGATAAATTCGGTAGAGCGGTTGTGATCCACAGGTATGCCTAGGTGACAGACATGAAAAAGCCGCCAGTTTGCACCGGCGGCCATTTCAGGGATTGTTTACACCGTCAGCAACGTGCTGCCGGTGGTTTTGCGTGCTTCCAAGTCGCGGTGAGCTTGCGCGGCTTCGGCCAAAGGGTAACGCTGTTCGATATGAATCTTCACTTTGCCGCTGCCGACCACATCAAACAAATCTTCTGCCATTTGCTGGTTGGTTTCGCGCGTGGCAATATGAGTGAACAATGTTTGGCGGGTGACATAAATCGAACCTTTCGCGCCCAATGAACCCGGGGCAAACGGTTCGACCGGACCGGAGGCATTGCCGAAGCTGGCCATCAAACCGAAAGGTGACAAGCAGTTAAGCGATTTGTCCCAGGTGTCTTTGCCAACCGAGTCGTAGACCACTTTGACACCTTTGCCGTTGGTGATGTCTTTGACACGCGCTTCAAAGTCTTCTGTGTTGTAGTTGATCACGTGGGCTGCGCCGTTGGCTTTGGCCAGCGCGCACTTTTCGTCGCTGCCTGCGGTGCCGATGAGTTGTAAACCCAGCGCTTTGGCCCACTGACAAGCAATCAAACCGACACCACCGGCGGCGGCATGGAACAAAATCAAATCGCCTGCGTGCAATCCGGCTTGCGGCAAAGTGCGCTTGAGCAAATATTGCACGGTCATACCTTTGAGCATCATGCCGGCTGCAGTTTCAAACGAAATGTTGTCAGGCAATTTGCACACGTTTTTGGCTGGCATGACCCGCGCTTCGCAATAGCTTCCGGGCGGGGCGCTGGCATACGCCGCGCGATCGCCTGCTTTCAAATGGGTGACGCCATCGCCGACGGCTTCAATCACGCCTGCGCCTTCCATGCCCAAGCCGTGCGGCAAAGGCAGCGGGTACAAGCCGGTGCGGTGGTACACATCGATGTAATTCAAACCAACGGCTTTGTGGGCGATACGCACTTCACCGGGGCCGGGATTACCGACCGTGACGTCAGCGAGTTGCAATACCTCGGGTCCGCCGGTGTGTGTGAATTGAATGGCTTTGCTCATGGCTGGCTCCTGTCTGCTGAGTTGTATGCTGATTTGTAAAAAGGCTGGTCATCCACCAACCCCAAACAGCGATTGTCCACGCAACTCGGTTAGAGTCCTTGTCATGTCTGAAACAGCCTCCGCACCGCCCAAACCCAGCCTGGACCTGGCCACAGCCGGTTTGCTGCTGCTCCCGCCGCTGGTCTGGGCCGGTAACAGCGTGCTCGGCGCCGTGGTGGCTGACATGGTGCCGCCCATCACCTTGAATTTTTTTCGCTGGGTGCTGGCTTTTATGCTGTTGCTGCCGTGGTCATGGCCGGTGCTCAAACCCAGCAGCCGCATGTGGTCACATTGGCGCCGTTATGCATTGATGAGTTTGCTGGGTGTGGGTTGCTACAACAGTTTTCAATACTTGGCTCTGCACACCTCCACCCCTATCAACGTGACGCTGGTCGGTGCCAGCGTGCCGGTGTTCATGCTGGCCATGGGCGCCATTTTTTACAAACAATCGGTCACGCCGCGCCAGATACTGGGCGCATCTTTGTCAATTGCAGGCGTTTTGTGTGTGCTCGGGCGCGGCGATTGGGACACCTTGATGCGGGTGCAACTGGTGATCGGTGACGTCTACATTTTGATCGCGGTGCTGTGCTGGGCCTGGTACAGCTGGCTGGTGGCGCAACCTATCGACCCGCCAGAGATTCGCGGCAATTGGACGTATTTTTTAACAGCGCAAATGGTGTTCGGCCTGTTCTGGAGTGGCGCCTTCACCGCCGCTGAATGGCACTTCAGCGACAACCCCCACATCGTTTGGGGCTGGCCACTGGCTGCCAGTGTGTTGTATGTGGCTTTGGGCCCAGCGTTGCTGGCTTACCGAAGCTGGGGCTTGGGTATTCAACGCGTGGGTCCGACCATCGCCGGTTTTTTTGCCAACCTGACCCCGCTGTTTGCGGGCTTGATTTCCACCTTGGCGCTGGGGGACGCGCCTCGCTTTTTCCACGCGGTCGCCTTTGTCCTGATCGTGGGTGGCATTTGGGTGTCCTCACGCAAAGCCTGAAACTGTTGCGAAATAGTTATATATTAAAGTTTTAAATAAATTTTTAATTTGTATTTATAAATACTCATTCAATGGCATACGCGCAAAGATTGCCATCAATAATTTCAACGGGTAAATTGTCAACACATAACATGCATTTTTTAAAAATTTTAAATTCTTTTTAATTAGGTTAAATGCATGAAATATGTACAAGCTTGGTCTGGCAGATCAAAGGTTTGATCATCGAATAAGCGCACTGTGATGCCACTGCGACTTTCCTGGATTTCCTACAGCATCCGGCTGTTTGTGATCACTGCGGTGATGGCGGCCGCCATGTTGGTGTTGCTGGCTTTCGAATTGATACAGCGGCAGGTCTTGCTTGAACAAAACGCAGTCAGAGTGGATTCACTCACCGCACCTGCCTTTATTTTGGACAACGAGTTCCAGCGTTTTCAACATGCGCTGGAATTACATTTATACACACAACAGCGGGTCTCCAAAGATAACTTGCAAATGCGTCTCGATCTGTTGACCAGCAAAGTAGATTGGGTGCGCGAGTCACTGGGCTCTGCCTTCATCTTCAAAGATCCGCAGAACATGGCCACGCTTGACATGATGCAAACGTATGTGCAGCGTGCGCAACAAGTGCTGGCCCAAGAGCCAAGTCAGCTTCATGAACTGAGTATGTTGTTGAATGACATGCAGGCATTCACCTCCAAAAACCACCCGATGAGCTACTCCGCTGACTTGTTCGCCTCTTTGATGCTAGAGCAGCAAAATACAGAATTGCTGTCGCAAAACCAGCAAATCACTTGGCTGACATTGGCGCAACTGGTGTTGTTGATGACGGCGGCCTTCGGGCTGTTGAAGCGGCACCGCTCACAGCAACGCGAACAAACCGCTTTGACTGCATTGAATGATCAACTGCGTCAAGCACAAAGCGATACCGGGGCGGCGAGTCGCGGCAAAAGTCTGTTTCTGGCCAATATGAGCCATGAACTTCGCACCCCTTTCAACGGCATCGTAGGTATTTTGAATATTTTGGGCACCACGCCACTGAGCAGCCAACAAGCAGATCTGGTTAAAACAGTGAACGATTCGGCAGGTCATTTTTTGAAACTGTTGAACGATATTTTGGACATGTCTGCGCTGGAGTCCGGCAAGATCAGCTTGCAATCGGAAGCGGTTGACTTGCGCGCACTGATGATGAATGCCGAGGCCATCATGCGGCCACTGGCGATACAAAAAGGATTGTCTTTTCAAGTGCCAGACTTGCCCGCAGAGCCCGTCTGGGTGAAATCGGATGCCACACGCTTGCGACAAATTTTGCTCAACCTGTTGAACAACGCCTTCAAGTTCACTGAACAAGGTCAGGTCAGCCTGCACTTTCGCCAGTCCACTGACGAAAAGTCCTTGCGCTTTTTTGAGTTCAGCATCTGCGATACCGGCATAGGTTTGGACGAAACCTCGCTGGGTAAGTTGTTTCAGCGCTTTTACCAAGTCGACTCGGGTTTGTCGCGCAAATTCTCGGGTGTCGGTCTGGGTTTGGAAATCTCCTTGTCACTCGCGCGTTTGCTAGGCGGTGACATCCATGTGCAAAGCCAGCCCGGGCAGGGTTCGAATTTCACGGTGCGTTTGCCGCTGGTGTCGCATCAACCGCATACGGTTGAAGCAGCGCCACCAAGCCCACCACTGAGCACCACTGACAACGAAAAGCTGCGCATCCTGGTCGCCGAAGACCATCCAGTCAATCAGAAATTTTTAGCGTTTTTGCTGCAACGTCTGGGTCATCAGGCCACTTTTTGCGAGAACGGTGAAATCGCACTGCAAACCTTAGACAAAGAAGATTTCGATGTGGTGTTGATGGACATACACATGCCGGTGATGGATGGATTGACAGCCACTCGCACCATACGTTCCAGAAGCTGCCGCAAAGCGCGCATCCCCATCATTGCATTGACAGCCGATGTGTTCAAAGAAGCACGCGAAAGCGCGGCCGCCGCCGGTGTGAATGCGTTTATCCCTAAGCCTGTGCAATTGCAGGAATTGCAAAACGCATTGAATACGCATGTCAAGATCTCAAGCCAGGAAGATGAAGCTGTCCTCAACTGAGTCTCAACCATGTTGCGCTCAACCCAGCTTTGCGAAGTCTTTCAAGCGGTGTACATGACGTTGATACGCGCCACATATTTCGACACTTCACCACTGACCACACAGCCGATATGCCGAACCGAATCGCGACCGAAACCGTGTCTGAAAAACAGCGCTGACCCTTTGACTGGTGACACATCCACCCAAGTGCCATCAGGTTTGTACAAGCGGGTGTTCCCACCTTGCACGCCGTCAGCCGGGCCGTTCAAATAAAGCAGCATGGTGAGTCCGGAGCGGATAGCGTCATTCCATTCCAACATATGCGCCCTGTCTTCACTCAGGCTGTAACCCGGCCAACTGCCGTCGGTGTGCAGATTGAAAACGTCTTGATCGTCATACCGGTACATGTTGATGCGGTGGCTCAACGCCGGCAGCAATGAAGCACCTGCCAAAGTCTGCGGCAACAAATGCGCCATGCGCTCAAACAAAGGCGCCATCATGGCTTCATCTGCCATCCAATGCACCGACTTG
>CANHLD010000076.1 GCA_947461325.1 Comamonadaceae bacterium | reverse complement strand
GACAACCACAACGGCCCCGGCCCACAAGACGGCACCAAGCTGATCGGCAAAGTGTTGCGCGTTGACCGTGATGGCAAAGGTGCCGCAGGCAACAAGCCACCAGCCGGTTTTGACCAGCGTATCTTCACCTACGGTCACCGCAATCCTCAAGGCATCACTTTCCGCGGTAACGATGTTTATATTTCAGAAAATGGACCTTGGCACAGCGATGAAGTCACCAAGCTCGTTAATGGTGGCAACGGTGGCTGGGACCCGCGCGACAACGTGAACGGTCGTCCCGCTTGTCCAGATGGCTACTGCGGCTACTCGCCTAACCAAATGGGTGCTATGCCTCAAAAAGAACGCGCAGCGTTCATGCCTATGACCGACCTGAAAGCCTATCCCAATGCACTGAAGCCTGCGTTTAATAACAACGGCTTGTCACAAGGCATGTGCGGCAGCGCATGGCTGGTTGGCAAACAGTGGAAAGAATGGGAAGGTCGTCTGGCCGTTGGTTATGCAGGTATTGGTATCCACGGCACCCCCGTTGGCAACCGTATCGACATTCTTGACGTGAGCAAAGACGGTCTGTCTGCCAAGAAAGAAGAACTGTCATACCCTGACTACGCTGGCCGCGTGCGTCACTTGCACTCAGGTCCTGATGGTGCCTTGTATGTTGGTGATGAGACACGTAACTTGATCTCTCGCATCACACCTCAGTAATGTCACTGGCTTAATGCCTCCACAACGCGCTGCATTCGTGCAGCGCGTTTTTTCTTTTTACAACGCTTTCTCGTGTGTCCTTGTTGTTTGACTTGTCCGCACATGGTTTTTTTAAATTGTGATCATGAACAACTTTTTCCCCTCTCCTCATTTTTCTTTTGTTCTGCGTTCTTTCGGCCTCATGGCATTTGCCAGCTTGTTGTTTTCTGCCAAACCTGTTTATGCAGAAAATGAGCAACTGATCAAACTCATGCAAACCAACAACTGCTTGGCTTGCCACCAAATAGACAAGCGCAAATACGGCCCGCAGTTTTACGAGGTCGCTGAAAAATACGCAGGGGACAAAACGATGACGGCCAAACTGGCCGCGAAAATCAAGGCCGGCGGCACAGGTGTGTGGGGAGAAGACTACATGCCACCTCAACCCCAAGTCTCTGACGCAAATGCCTTAGCCATGGCAGAGTTGATATTGGCACTCACTCCTAAGAAGTGAGGGGGTAGCTGGTGTTTTCTGTATGACCGCCGCTTGCCAGGGCGGTCTTTTTTAATCGTCTTTACCGCTGGGGCAGAGCAAGTCCACCGTCTGTTGACCTAAGGATGTGTCAGGTAACGACTGCCATGCGTTGGCGCTGGAAGCAGGAAGTGCGACGAGCACTTTATCGCCTGCACCCCAAGCTTGACTGAACCCGGCCACTTGCAACACCCGAAGTTTGGCGTTCATGCAATCGTACTCATGCAACGATATGGTGGACTCAAACGACTGCTGCTTTAACGAGGGTCCTTGGCTGAGCACATTTATCTGGCGATAGATGGACATAGGCCCGGCCTGTTTGACCGATTGCATATCTAAATAATGTTCAAGCTCTTTGGCGTGCTCATCTGTGATGCGCTGCCACTCGGCAAACACCGGCGTGCTGATCAGCCAAAAACAAATCGCAGTAGAAATAAATGAACGCATGTTTTTCAGAGGGAGTTGAACTTCTGTTTGGAGTGCTCGCAGGCAGTCAAAAACACAGTTTGATTTTACGCAGCACTTTGCATTGCGCACTGATGAGTTACACGCATTGCGCCATAGTTCATACAGCCCGCTTTAAAGCACCTCTGCAATTGCCTTGCCCACATCCGTGGTCTTGGCCTTGCCGCCAATGTCCGGGGTTTTGGGCGCGCCGCTTTTCGGGTCCAGCACCTTTTCAATCGCGGCCAGCATGGCGTCATGCGCGTCTTTGTGCCCAAGGAATTCCAGCATCATGGCGCCAGACCAAATTTGTCCGATGGGGTTGGCAATGCCTTGGCCCGCGATGTCCGGCGCCGAGCCGTGCACCGGCTCGAACAGCGAGGGATACACACGGTCCGGATTCATATTGGCGCTGGGCGCAATGCCAATGGTGCCGGTGCAGGCCGGGCCTAGATCACTCAATATGTCGCCGAACAAATTGCTGGCCACCACCACGTCAAAGAAATCCGGGCGCTGCACAAAATGCGCGGTGAGTATGTCGATGTGGAATTTATCCAAGCGAATGTCGGGGTAGGCCCGGGCCATCTCGGCCACGCGCTCGTCCCAGTAAGGCATGGTGATGGCGATGCCGTTGGATTTGGTGGCGCTGGTCAAATGCTTTTTCGGACGTGTCATGGCCAGATCAAACGCAAACTTCAACACACGGTCCACGCCTATGCGCGTCATCACGCTTTCTTGCATCACGATTTCGCGCGGCGTGCCTTGAAACATGCGCCCGCCTATGCTGGAGTATTCGCCTTCGGTGTTTTCGCGCACGATGTACATGTCGATCTCACCGGGTTGACGTGGCGTGCCGTCACGACGCACCACCGGCGCGATGATGCCAGGCATGAGCCGCGCCGGGCGCAAATTGATGTACTGGTCGAACTCGCGCCGAAACATCAACAGTGAACCCCAGAGCGAAATATGGTCGGGAATTTTGTCGGGCATGCCGACCGCGCCAAAGTAAATTGCGTCGTGACCGCCGATCTGGTCTTTCCAGTCATCGGGCAGCATCTGACCGTGCTTTTCAAAAAAATTCCAGCTGGAAAAATCGAAATGGTCAAACTGCAAGTTAATGCCAAATTTGCGCGCTGCTGTGTCTAACACCAACAAACCCTCGGGCATGACTTCGGTGCCGATGCCGTCTCCGGCAATGACGGCGATGCGGTGTTTGCGTGCCATGTGTATTCCTTGTTTGAATTGCTCAAATGCTGATTGACAGCTTTCGCTTACCGCGCATCTTCCCAGAATTCAACAAAGCACTTTCAACACGAACCTTACTTTTTAAGAGACGCACGGAAATGCATGGCCTGCACCATGTGCGCTTTTTCAATCTGATCGGTTGGTGCCAGATCGGCAATGGTTTGCGCTACCCGCAACACCCGGTGCACCGCACGTCCTGACCAACCGTGTCGTGCAGCCTGTTGTTGCAGCAGTTGTTCTGCGGCTGTTTCTATCTTCAAGTCTTGCAACTGCGCCGGTGTCAAGCGGTGGTTGCTGACGCCGCGATTGTCAATGGCGCGCCGGTGCGCCTGCTGACACCGCTGTTGCACGACCGCGCTGCTTTCACCTGCGGGTGCTTGCATCAGCAACTCCGTTGGCATGGCCGGCACATGCACCAGCATGTCCATGCGGTCTAACAATGGACCGCTGAGTTTGCTTTGGTACCGCGCGACATGCTCGGGGGCGCATCTGCATGCTGGTTGCGATGAGCCCAGATAACCGCAAGGGCAGGGGTTCATGGCTGCGATCAATTGGAACTGCGCTGGAAACTCTGCTTGGTGCCTGGCGCGCGACAAAGTGATGTGGCCGTTTTCCAGAGGCTCTCGCAAGGCCTCGAGCGCCAGCCGTGAAAACTCGGGCAACTCATCTAAAAACAGCAACCCGTGGTGTGCCAATGAAATTTCGCCGGGGCGGGGCGGTGCGCCGCCGCCCACCAAAGCGGCCATGGTGGCGCTGTGGTGCGGATGTCTGTAAGCCGGTTTGGCCCACCGGCTGGGTTGAAACTGTCCGGACAAACTGAGCATGGCCGCAGACTCCAGCGCTTGCTGTTGGCTGAGTGCGGGCAACAAGCCGGCTAGCCGTTGTGCCAGCATGGATTTACCGCTACCCGGCGGACCGACCATCAACACACTGTGGCCGCCAGCCGCAGCTATTTCCAGCGCACGTTTGGGCCCGGCCTGTCCTTTGACGTCTTGTAAATCTGGCACAACTTCATTGCCCGTCAGTGCCGATTGCCACGCCGCTTCCACCCTGTCCCAACCGCTGTTTTCTCCATCTGTAGGCGCAGGCTGACCGGGCAATGCAAACGCATGCACCACGTTTTTTAAATGCTGCGCCCGGTACACCTTGGCATCCGGCAGCAAGGCGGCTTCCTCGGCGCTGTGCGGCGGCAAGACCCAGGCCAAAGCGGGCTGATGCTGTTGCATGCCCAGCGCCATGGCGAGCGCACCGCGCACCGGGCGCAACTCGCCGGACAATGACAGTTCGCCCGCAAACACATGTTGCTGCACCGCTTGCGGGTCCAGTTGCTCGCTGGCGACCAAGATACCGACGGCGATGGCCAGATCGAAACGGCCGGACTCCTTGGGCAAATCGGCCGGGGCCAGATTGACGATGATGCGCTTGTTGGTGGGAAATTCCAGACCGCTATTTAAAATGGCCGAGCGCACCCGCTCGCGGGCTTCGCGCACCTCCGTATCGGCCAGACCGACCAACGCAAATTGAGGCAAACCGTTGGCCAAATGCACTTCCACCGTGACGGCGGGTGCTTTGATGCCCAATACCGTGCAACTGTGTACCTGCGCATAAGCCATGTGGTTTCCTTGGATCTGTGGCGATTCACCATAACCGTGCATAGTTAGCCTTGGCGGCGCACCAAAAAGGTGTTTTGCAGCAAACACGCACAGATTCAAGCCTTGGGATGAGGCCTAACTCAGGTGAATTCTGCTTGGCACAGAGACTGCTAAGAGATACCTGCACTGCGTTTTTTCGAGCGTCCGGCTTACAAACCGCGCAGACCCATGACTCTAGGAGAACCTATGAAACTGATCACGGCCATCATCAAACCTTTCAAGCTCGACGAGGTGCGCGAAGCCCTGTCTGCCATCGGCGTTCAAGGCATTACCGTCACCGAAGTCAAAGGCTTTGGACGACAAAAAGGACACACCGAGCTGTACCGGGGTGCGGAATATGTGGTGGATTTTTTACCCAAGGTCAAGATCGAGGCGGCTGTTGCCGCCACGCTGGTGGACCAGGTGATTGAAGCCATCGAAAACTCGGCTCGCACCGGCAAGATCGGTGACGGCAAGATTTTTGTGACCAGCCTGGAACAGGTTGTGCGCATCCGCACCGGCGAGACCGGCACTGCGGCCATTTGATTCACGAACAAGGACACACACCATGAAAAAATTCTTAGCCACTCTGGCCTTAGGCCTGGGTCTGGTTTTTGCCCACGGGGCAACCATGGCCGAAGATGCACCTGCTCAGCCTGCAGCCGCTGCAGCCGCAGCCGAAGCCCCTGCTGCCGCGCCCGCAGAAGCCGCGCCTGCACCTGTGCCCAACAAAGGCGATACCGCCTGGATGACCGTCGCCACCATCTTGGTGATTCTGATGACCATTCCCGGCCTGGCCTTGTTCTACGGCGGCTTGGTCCGCTCGAAAAACATGTTGTCGGTGCTTATGCAAGTATTTGTGGTCACCGCCATGATTTACGTGCTGTGGACGCTGTACGGTTACACCGTCGCGTTCTCGGGATCGAATCCGTTCTTCGGCTCGCTGGACAAACTTTTCCTCAAAGGCATCACACCTGACTCGGTGGCTGCTACTTTCAGCAAAGGCGTGGTTATTCCTGAGCTGATCTTTGTTGCCTTCCAAGCTACCTTCGCAGCCATCACCTGTACGCTGATCGTGGGTTCGTTTGCCGAGCGCATGAAGTTCTCCGCCGTGCTGCTGTTTTGCGCACTGTGGTTCACCTTCAGCTATTTGCCGATCGCACACATGGTTTGGTACTGGGACGGTCCTGACGCCATCACTGACGCGGCTTCACTGGAAAAAGTCACTGCCGCTGCCGGTTGGTTATGGGCCAAAGGCGCACTCGACTTCGCCGGTGGAACCGTGGTTCACATCAATGCAGCGGTCGCCGGTTTGATCGGTGCTTACATGGTCGGCAAACGCATCGGCTACGGCAAAGAATCCATGGCGCCTCACAGCCTGACATTGACCATGGTCGGTGCTGCACTGTTGTGGGTGGGCTGGTTCGGTTTCAACGCAGGCTCCAACCTGGAAGCCAACGGCGTGGCAGCACTCGCCTTCATGAACACCTTGGTTGCTACCGCCATGGCCACACTGGCCTGGATCGCCGGTGAAGCGCTGAGCAAAGGCAAAGCCTCTATGTTGGGTGCAGCATCCGGTGCGGTTGCCGGTCTGGTTGCCATCACACCGGCTTGCGGATTCGTCGGCCCCATGGGTGCCATCGTCATCGGTTTGGTTGCTGGTCTGATGTGTTTGTGGGGTGTGAATGGTTTGAAGCGCATGCTCGGCGCTGACGACACACTGGATGTGTTCGGTGTACACGGTGTGGGCGGTATCGTCGGCGCTTTGTTGACCGGTGTGTTCGCTGCGCCTTCACTGGGCGGCACAGGCATCTTTGACTATGTGGCCAACGCAGCCAACCCTGACTACTCTATCGGTGGACAAGTTTGGATCCAGTTGCAAGCCGTCATCACCACCATCGTCTGGTCTGCTGTGGTGTCCTTGATTGCCTACAAACTGATTGACCTCGTGATCGGTCTGCGCGTGAGCGAAGAAGAAGAACGCGAAGGCTTGGACATCAGCAGCCACGGCGAAACCGCTTATCACAGATAACTATTCCTAGATCACAACTAACACTACTCATAACCACCCGGTGCAAGCCGGGTGGTTTTTTTATAGCTGAAATTTTTGCTATCAATTTCACTTAGAGTGCTTGAGTTTGACGGTTTAAAAAATACTGAACTCAACCATTGATACAGGCATGTCAAATACACAAGCAGATATCGAAACAGAATTGAACTCGCTGTGGGTCCATGCGCAGTTCGGCGACAACTTAAGCTATCGACAACTGATGTCAGGATTTGCTTGTGTGCTACGCGCTTTTTTACTTCACATGATGCCGAGTCATCCCGATGAAGTTGAAGATGTATTACAGGCTTGTCTGTTGGCTACACATTTGAAGAGGCATACCTACCAAGGCACAGGCTTGATCACTGACTGGCTTTGCGACATCTGTATTTTTAAATGCAAACTGCACCAACGACAGCGCGGACGTTACATACGCTCTTTGCCTTCCTTCGACCATTGGGAAGACGTCACATTGCATCAACACGTGCATGAAAACCATGCATCAAAACTTGATATGGGGAAATTGACCAGGCTTTTTGAGCCGCATCAACGCACTGCATTGGAGCTGGCTAGGCTGGGTGATTCATCAGTGCTGACCAAGGTATCGCCGCAGAAAAATCACGATCTGCACCTGCATGCCGCGCTGCGTACTTTGTACAAGCACTGGCGCCAATGATGCAGACCAAAGACTTCATCGAGCTCATTTGCAATGATCGTTTGTCTATGCGATCAGACCGTTTTCGCTTATCTTCCCTGATCGCTGTCGGTGGTTTATTTGTGGTCAGTTTGTACATGCTCAATGCCTTGCAGCTGACACATTTACATGACTTGATCAACCGAACCTATTTTCAGTATGTGCTGTTTTGTATGCTGATGCTCTACATCAGTTGCGCCAACATACTGGTGTCACTCAGCAAGCCGGGGCGGTTCAGTGTTGCGGCTTTGCTCTGGGTTGTGATGAGTTTGTTGATGCTGTGGCTTCCGTTTCTTCTGGATTCTGTATTGTCAAAATTCGGCATGCGTATTCCCGCTTTATCGTTGTCTTACGGGATATCCAATACTTTCATGCTCATATTGCTCGCACTGCCTTGGCTGGCCTTGTTAATCAACCATTTGCGCTTCATGGCACCCACCCGCTTGGTATTGACCGGCACATTTGCCGGTATGGTGTCTTGCGCGTTGGCCGTCATGCTTTTATTGGTCAGCGACCTCAAGGCCGTTGCAAATTTTCATATTTACAGCGCCAGCTCAGCCATGGTTTTAGTGAGTTTGATCGGCGCGCTGATCGGTCCACGCTTGCTGCGTTGGTAACCAGACAAAATCCTTACGCTTTCAGTCAGCCTAAAGCGTAACCTGTTACAAATTGGGCGCGAGCAACCTGAGCAAATCTTTTTCTGCCACGCCTTGTCTGTGCGCCAAGTCTTGCACCTGATCGTCACCGAT
>CANHLD010000075.1 GCA_947461325.1 Comamonadaceae bacterium | reverse complement strand
TCGCGTGAGTCAAGAGCAAGCTCACACATTGATTTACGGTTATGCAGCCGGTCTAGACATGACCCGCCGAGATTTACAATTGGTCGCCCGAGACAAAGGCCGACCTTGGGATTTGGGCAAGGACGTAGAGCATTCATCCGTATGCAGTGAAGTGGTTCCCATGCCCGAGCAGATCATTGACAGCGGGGCGATTACTCTCGAAGTCAACGGGGTCACCAAGCAGTCCTCAGATGTGAACAAGCTCATTTGGAATGTGCGCGAAATCATTGCTGACTTGTCTTTGTTTTATCACTTGCAGCCAGGTGATTTGATTTACACCGGCACGCCTGAAGGAGTGGGCCCTGTGGTACCCGGTGACAAAATAACCGGCCACGTAGCAGGTTTGACTGATATTGAGTTGACCATCGGTGCAGCTGAATAAAGCAACCGATATTGTTCAGCCTTAGCCTTTCATCTTGCTCAGGGGCATGCGCGAGGACATGTGTGCGGTTTGAATTAGTATGATGCGGCATTCCAATTAATCGCATTTCAAACAGCATTACCTTATATGCATCATTCAAGCTCGTCACCTCTTCGTCTGTTCCTTGTTGCAAGATGGGTTGTATTTTTTGTTGGATCGTTCTTTCTTGTCGCCGGTCATACCAATGACAAACGCGACATCTTGCTCAACATTGTCAATCAATGTTTAAACACGCAGGTGGCTGACTATTGCAACCGGTGCCAGTCACCCCGGCAAGAAGCCGTGTGTGAAGTGAAAACGACATGCAAAGCAAGCATTGATGTTTGGCATGAAACATCCGAATTTGTGGCTATGCGCGATATCAAAATGTGTGGCTGCGGGCCTGATTTTGTTCACGGTTTGGTGATTCCGAAAGCCAAAGTCACAGGTGTTGAAGACAGCAAACGTCCCGAAGCGATTTGGTCATATGCATGGAGCATCGCAGAAACCAAGATACAAACCAACGACAAAGCCCTGGCGGTTAACCCGCAATTCAGACGCTCGCAAGACCAGTTGCATATTCATATCGTAAAGCTCAAGGCAGATGCGAGAGCCCGCTTGGGTGAGTTGCCATTGATCTTTGTGAAAGACTTGAACTCAGTATGGGCTGTGGCCCAACGTGCAGCTACCGAGCGTCAATTTTCAGACTATGGTGTGTTGGTGTTTGACGCGTCTCAAGGGGGTTTTTTGATTGCAGTCACTCAGGAGAGTCCTGAGCACACTTACACCCAAGTCAGATGTGCGCAGTGATGCGCCTTCAAACCGCTATGCAGAGTTAAATACATGGGCTCACTGTGTTGGTTAACCCTATTCAATTGTCTTCAAATTGAGCATGGGTTTCCAGCGATATGACTTTCATTAAATCTATTACGATTGAACTGTGTTTCACAGGAGCTTTGTATGTTTGACTATTTCCCGGTTTCAGCCAAAGAGTTTGACGGCCCCGTCTTGGTGACAGGCGCAGGCGGTTGCATTGGCAGTTGGGTGTTGGCTTTGTTGGAACGCGCAGGCGTTCAAGTTCATGCGTTTGATTTGCAAATAGACAAGCGCCGCCCGGGGTTGCTGATGGACACGGATGCTTTGAACCGTGTCGTCTGGCATGCCGGTGATATCGCTGACACGCAAGCTGTGAAATCCGTGGTTGCCCAAAGTGGTGCCAAAGCCATTATTCATTTGGCTGCGTTGCAAGTGCCATTCTGCCGGGCCGATCCGGTCGCGGGTGCGTTGGTGAATGTGGTCGGCACTGTCAATGTGTTCGAAGCTGCCAAAGCCAGCGGTGTGAAGCGTCTGACCTATGCCAGCTCTGTTGCCGCCTATGGCGCTTTAGATAACGGCGGAGCCATGTCTACTTTGTACGGCGCATACAAATATTGCAACGAGCAAACAGCCAAGGTGTATTCAGAGGAGAACGGCATCCACAGCGTGGGCATTCGCCCTGGTGTGGTGTATGGCGTCGGTCGTGACCAAGGCATGACCTCCAAAACTACCGTAGCTATCTTGGCTGCTGCTGCTTCAAAGCCCTACACGATTCCTTTCAGTGGCGATGTGTCGTGGTTGTTTGCCGGTGAAGTTGCCAGTGCCTTCATTCGCAGTGTGGCGCAAGAACGCACAGGTGCGCCGGTGTTTGACTTGAACGGCAAACTGGCAAGTGTGCAAGAAGGTGTTGACCACATCAAAGCCTTGGTGCCGGATGCATCGATTGCTATCACCGGGGAACCATTGGCATTCCCCATGTACCATTCAGATGATCCGCTTAAAGCCTATATCGGCGACTATGGGCAAATGCCCTTGAAAGCAGGTATTGAAGAAACACTCAAAAAATTTCAACAACTGTTGAAAGATCAAAAAATAGACGCTTCACAGTTTCAGTAAAACTTCATGAAAACAGCGGCTAAACACCTCTGTTTTCAAGATACGCAGTTTTTCAAAGTTTGTATTTTTTCACTGCCCATAGCGCAACCACACTGATGCTGGCCATGCCGGACAAGTAATAGCCCACAAACTGCAAACCGTGGTTGGTGGCCAACCAAGTGGCAATATAAGGTGCGAACGAGGCCCCTACGATGGCCGATAAGTTAAAGCTCAATGAAGCACCGGTGTAACGGACTTCGGTGGGAAACAGCCCGGACATCAGCGTGCCCAAAGGTCCGAAACACAAACCCATCAGTGCCATGCCGATAGACAAGGCAAGTACGGTGGTGAAGCTGCCGGCTTGCAGCAACGGACCTAAAAACAAACCTAGGATACAAATACCTATCGATCCGAGCATGAGTGCGTAAGTTCCGCCTTTGCTGTCCGAAATTTTGGCGGCCAGTGGAATGAACAAGCCAAAGAAAACCACTGAGATCAATTGCAACACCAGAAAATCTTGGCGCGCATAGCCCAACGAGGTGGTGGCCCAACTGAGGGTGAAAACGGTGATCAAATAAAACAGCACAAACTGTCCTAATCCGGTAAACATGCCTAAAAGCAAAGAACCGGTGTGTTGGGTGACTACATTGACGATAGGTACTTTGACTTGGGTTTTTTGCGCAATGATTTGTTGGAATTGCGGTGTTTCAGAAATATGGAGCCGCACGTACAAACCCACGATCACCAACACGGCGCTAGACAGAAAAGGAATGCGCCAACCCCAATCCAGAAAATCTGCTTCAGGCAATTGGGTAGTCAATAAAAGGAAGGCGCTGCCAGACAGAAAAAACCCGATAGGGCCACCGAGTTGGGGAAACATGCCGTACCAAGCGCGTTTGCCGGGCGGTGCGTTTTCCGTGGCCAGCAATATCGCGCCGCCCCATTCACCGCCTAAGCCTAAGCCTTGACCGAAACGCAACACGGCCAACAGCAATGGCGCGGCAATGCCAATCGATGCATACGAAGGCAGCAAGCCAATGAGAATGGTGGACAAGCCCATGGTCAACAATGAGGCAACCAAAGTGGCCTTGCGTCCGATGCGGTCGCCAAAATGTCCAAACAAGGCAGAACCGACCGGCCGCGCAATGAAAGCAAGACCAAATGTGGCCAAGGATTGCAATATGGCTACGTTGGCATCCGATGCCGCAAAAAACAATTTGGGAAACACCAGCACGGCGGCTGTGCCGAAAATATAAAAGTCGAAATACTCAATCGTGGTGCCGATCAAACTCGCCAGCAAAATCTTGGCTGCGGAGTTGGGGCTCACAGTGGAAACTGAAGTGTCTGCGTGCTGATTCATAGAAGATGCTCCACTGGTCTCATTGAATGAGTTCGCTTGATAGAAATAATGTCAACTCAAGCTTTGATGTCGATTCGATTTTTGGGAGGCGGCGGGCTTTTGACTTCAGGCGGCGGACGGTCTTCTCTGATCGCTTTTTTGGGGGCTTGGGGTTTGGGTTTTTGTACAGGAACTTGCTCACGAACCGATGAGGGATTGATGCGCATAGGAGACCTCGCCAAAATTGCTAAGAAATTCCATCTTATCAGGGCAAACGGTTGGAATCCCTAGGTACTTCACGCACCTCAGCCTCTATCACATCATCGGTATGGTAAGACGTGCGATGTCGCCGTGAAGTCGTGTTTTTCCATTGCTGGTAGGCATTCGTATGCATGGTCAAGCTTGGTTTTTGACCTGTGATCAGCCAGCGCAACAAAGCAAGTAGCAGAGCCAGTGTAGAGAAGAACAACAAAAGCGTAAACACCAAAGTTGCTATCACCAACATTAAGATTCTTAACGACCATTTCATGCATTTACTATAAATCATTAAATTGCGATGGCTTCTACCTGAATAAAATAAACACTTCTTGGATAAGGGGCGAAGTATCAAATACCTTTTTATATTGCTGATGGGTTTATCGTGGTTCGCTTACTCACGCACCCAACCAGAAATGCTTTTTGTGACCCAAGAAAATTGCAAGTTGATCAAGGGCTACAGCAAACATGACATTGCGGGAGTGGCACGAGAATTTAAGGTGCCGATAAACAAAATACGATTTGTGAAAACCGAATGGGGCAGAGGTCAGGGGGACTTTGAGCAATGCAACATGATTTTCTCAACACCCGTGGGTAACAAATCCTGCAAAGTCTTTAGCATAATGAAAGATGATTTTATTTTTGGAATGGCCGTACCCATACCAGGTAACCATGCCATTTGTAACTAGGCTTATGAAACCACTTTGAGCTTCAAGAACATGAGTTGGCATCAAAGGCTGACCATTTTTTCAGCGAAAGCTATTTAAATAGTCAGTTGAACTCTGTGAGTAGTTCGCCGGCCAATTCAGCGGTTTCGATCATCCCGTTGCCGTCTGCGACAAGATACCCATTGACCCACACCGCATGCACACCCAATGCGAGGGTGTTTAAGCGAGCAGCGCCGCCGGGTAAATCAAAAACTCGGTGTTTAGGGCCTCGTCCCACTGTTTGAGGGTCAAACAATAGCAAGTCAGCGGCATAGCCTTGGCGGATCAGTCCGCGTTCTTTCAAACCTAAAACAGCTGCCGGTTGCGCTGTGAGTTTGTACACCGCTTGTGCCATAGACATGATGCCCAGATCGCGCGCCCAGTGCCCGAGTAAATGCAGACCGAAACCGGCATCGTTGAAAAACGTCAGGTGCGCTCCTGCATCGCTCAGTGAAACCAGACTGTGCGGATGGTTCAATAGTTTTGCTACAGCTTGCGTGTCACTGTTGAGTAATTGCGCGGTGAAAACGGTTTGCAAGTCTTCAGACAAGGCCAAGTCCAGCGCAAAGTCCAACGGATCCACTTTCATTTCAGCCGCAAGATCAGCGACGCTGCGTTGCTCATAAGGCAAATGCTTCTCATCAAATGTTTGCACCACATGTACTTTGTCCCATTCGTTATTGAATAAACGGAATGTGGAGGTTTGCGCAAGTTCATTTTTCACGTTGTGTCTGAACGCTTGGTCAGCCAGACAGACTTTCAATTCAGCATGTGTGCGTCCCATGGCAGGTTTCCAACTCGCCAAACCTTCCACCGGGTAGGCAGATGCGAATGTGAAATCCATGGTGAGCGGGCAGCATGAAACCTGCCCGATCAACGCAATGCCTTGGTCGTTGGCTTCAGAAATGGCTTGGAGGTCTTTGAACACCACCTCCGGGTTGGTGCTGTTGTGAAGCAACGCCGCCACCATGACAGGGCGTCCACTTTTTTGCGACAAGGATTGCAAAAATGACATGGGCATTTGCCCGCCCTTGGTTACCATGTAGACGCCACCGCCTTGGCTGCTCATGGCTAGGGTCAAGCGCATCATTTCTTCATCGTCAGCCAGGCGAGAAGGCATCGGCAAACCTCCTTCACCGTTGTGCGCTGGGCTGGTGCTGCTGGCAAAACCTATGGCACCTGCAGCCATGGCTTCACGCACGATATGTGCCATTTCGCTGATTTCTTCAGCTGTCGCTACCCGTTTATTGGCTTCGTTACCCATGACCCAAGTCCGAACGGAAGAGTGACCTATATAGGCCGCGATGTTGATGGCACAACGCTTTTTTTGAAGCATGTCCAGATACTGAGGGAATGTTTCAAAGTCCCAAGTGATGCCTTGTTGCAATACATCCAACGACATGCCCTCGACTTGGGTCAAGTTACGCATGGTCAACTCACGGTCTTGCGGTCTACAAGGCGCAATGGTGAATCCGCAGTTACCGATGATCGCGGTCGTCACGCCCATGGCGGGAGAGGGACGTACATAACTGTCCCAGGTGATTTGAGCATCGAAATGCGTATGCGAATCGATGATGCCCGGCATCAGCGCCAATCCTTTGGCATCCACAATGTGTTTGGCATTCAAGTTCAACGAAGATCCTATGGCCACAATACGCCCATTTGCAATCGCCACATCGCTGATGATGGGCTCGCTGCCAGTACCGTCAAACACCAAAGCTTCGCGTATCAGCGTATCGATTTGTACAGATTCATTCATAGCTGTTTTTTCAAAAGAAGAGATGTCGATATTATTTTCGTTCTCAGCCCTACATGATTCATTGATTGTCTAATGGGTGACTCTAATTGAACTCGCGGCTTAGACTCACCAACTGATCTGCGCCGCATCGTATGTTCACATCCTTCGACAGTGAAGAAAAAAGACTTGGTTATCTTGGCGCTTCGGCGGTGCAATGGGCATGTGACTGGTCCTTGAGTGATAAAAAAACCAGGTTCACAAAAGGAGATGTGAACCTGGTTTTAAGAAGTATCTATCAAGCCATTGGTGTCAATTTGACAGATGGGTGGCTTACATCACATTTAATCTATTCTGCGCTGAGCAGTTCCGTCACGTCTTTTTTGCCCATTTGCCTGACGGCAGCAATGGCTTTCATTTGACTGGCGCGGGGCTTGGCAGTGCCTTTTTCCCACTTGTAAACCGACTGACCTGTCACCCCAAGCAAGGTGCCCATTTCGTTTGCAGTGATGCCGAGTTTTTTGCGCAGACTGGCAAAACCATCCGGTCTGAATCGCAGTGGTTTGTCTTCCTGCGATGGCGCTTGGGTGTCGATGGCTTTGCCTGTTTGTTTGCCAAGTTTTCCCAGCGCAGATTCGATTGCTGCCAATCGTCGCTTGAGTGCGGCTATGTCAGAGCGGTATTGAGACGAAGCCTTTTTTAATGCAGCGTTTTCTGCTTTGATTTCTTTTTTGGATATGCGTGCAATTTCAGATTTCAATTGATTGGCAAATGTGCTCATAGGTACTTTCGAAAATAGTAAATTTCAACATTGCTATTTTGACAGAACTTTCTATTGAAAATACCTATAGCATTTTGGGAAGTTATTTCAAGTTTTTTTGATTCACAACAGCTATTGAATTCTGGTTGTGCATATAACTGTGATTGATACTTGTCATATTTCACAGCAGTTTCTGTGTTAACTTCAGTCTATGCGTGGATTAACCATACTGCAGGAGAATTTGAATGCGTGCTATCAAGAAAGCCAAGAGAGTCATTGAAAAAGACCCAACTCAACCGTTCGCCCAGTTTTTAACCCAATTGATACTTTCTTTAGAGTCAAATAAAGAGTTTCCGACTCAAAAGCTGTATGAATTGACGCACGATGATTTTGCATTTTCTATCGATATTTTGAAAGAGTGGCGAATCGACAGGCATTACATGGGCAAAGCCAAAACCTTTGATGTTGCTTACCATGCGCATGACACGGCGAAGTTAAATAACTGAATTAACTCAGTTTCCTCATCCAGTTCAATCCACCTGAGGTGCCGCCAGTGACTGCGCCCAGTGCAGGGCGGTACTCGCAGCCCAACCAACCGTCCCAACCGGTTTCCTTTGATATTTGTTCAATGGTGTTGAAAAGCACTGAATAATTTAATTCGCCTGTATCTGGTTCATGGCGTTGCGGAACACCTGCAATTTGCAAATGCGCCACACGCCCGTTGGGCAAGTAATGGCGGATTTTGTTTTCGACGTCACCTTCGACAATTTGACAGTGGTAGAGGTCAAACTGTACTTTCAGGTTAGGCATGTTCACTTCTTGCACGATGGCATGTGCATCGTCTTGTCGGTTCAAGAAGAAATTCGGGATATCACGGGTGTTGATCGGTTCGATCAATACCTCCCGCCCAGCGGATGTTGCCTGTTCAGCCGCCCAACG
>CANHLD010000074.1 GCA_947461325.1 Comamonadaceae bacterium | reverse complement strand
TTTGATGCCCGCACTGGCGTATGCCGCGCCCGATGTGCCCAAAGAGAAATACCCGATGTTGGGCGAGCGCTACCGGCACCATTACGCAGCACATCACAATGACTTGTCGTTGTTTGAAGGCATCTTGCCGATGTTGCAAGCCTTGCGTGAAAAACAGCATTTACTCACTGTCGCCACTGGCAAAAGCCGCCAAGGGCTAGACGATGCTTTGCACCAGGTGGCGTTGCGCGGCATGTTTGACGGCTCGCGCACGGCTGATGAAACCGCGGGCAAACCGAATCCGCGCATGTTGAATGAATTGATGGCCGAGTTTGGTGTCTCCCCCGAACGCACCTTGATGATCGGCGACACCACCCACGATTTGGAAATGGCGCATAAAGCCGGGTGCGCCAGTGTGGCGGTGAGTTATGGCGCGCACGGCACCTCTGATTTCGGACGATGGAGCCCATTGACAGTAGCGCACAACGTCGGTGAATTGCACGACTGGTTGATCGGACATGGCTGACGAACTTGTTCCCTTGTGCAACAGCGCCGATTTGGCTGACAGCGGTCTGGCTGTGCCTTTTGATGTGGTTTACGCTGGGCAGACTTGCCGGGCATTTGCGGTGCGTTTTGAAGGGCAGGTACAGGCATACCTGAACCGCTGCACTCACGTAGCCATGGAAATGGACTACCAACCTGACCGTTTCTTTGACACCGAAGGACGTTGGTTGCTGTGCGCCACACACGGCGCTACCTATGCACCTGACACCGGTGAATGTGTCGGCGGCCCTTGTCGGGGCGGTCTGGTGAAAATCACCCTCAGCGAAACAGACGGTGTAGTGCACTGGCATACTGCATACAACTTGAAGCCTTTGGAATTTTGAACATGCAAGAAGAAAACAACCCCTCAACTTCAGACGCAGCCAACCCCGCACCTGCAAGTTCTTCGAGCGTAAACAGCAAGCCAGTTGCAGACAACGCTGTTGCCTGGGAGCGTGAAACGCTCGAGCGGTTGGTCATGGCTCAATTGACAGAACAGCGCCATGCCAGACGCTGGCGCATAGGCTTTCGCATGTTCTGGACCTTGTTGTTTTTAGCCGGACTGTGGTATTCGTTTCACCACGGTAAAACAGCTAACAATGCCACGCATCCGGCTGCACACACAGCGCTGGTTGAAATCAAGGGTGAAATTGACTCTGACACCAACGCCAATGCCGAATGGATCATCGACTCCATGCGTCAGGCATTTGAGGATGACGGAGCCAAAGCCGTGGTGTTGTTGATCAACTCTCCTGGCGGCAGTCCGGTGCAAGCCGGCATGATCAACGATGAGATCAAGCGTTTGAAAAACTTGCATCAAAAACCGGTGTATGTGGTGGTGGAGGAAACCTGTGCTTCCGCAGCCTATTACATAGCGGCAGGCGCTGACAAAATTTTTGTAGACAAAGCCAGCATCGTAGGCAGCATAGGCGTCTTGATGGACGGCTTTGGTTTTACCGGCTTGATGGACAAAGTTGGTGTTGAGCGACGCTTGATGACGGCCGGTGAAAACAAGGGTTTTCTGGACCCGTTCAGCAACCCCACCAAAACACAAAAAGTGCATGCGCAAAATTTGTTGGACCAGATTCACCAACAATTCATTGCAGTGGTGCGTGAGGGACGTGGCGACCGATTGAAAGAAACTCCGGAAATCTTCAGCGGGCTGTTTTGGAGTGGTCAGCAAGCCATTGAGTTGGGATTGGCAGACGGCTACGGCACTTTGGACAGCGTGGCTCGTGACGTGGTGAAAGCCGAGGATATTGTGGATTACACCCGACAAGACAATGTGGCTGAACGATTGGCCAAACGTTTTGGTGCTGCCATGGGCGAGGCGATGGTGAAGTCCTCGCTACACTTGTTGCCTCACATACGCTGAGGTTTTCTCGGGCCAAAGAGGGTGCATCCACTACACCCGACTGAGTCAAGGTCCGAATGCAAAAACCACGGGGCTGTGCTTGTCCGGCACCAGCCCTTTTTTCTTCCAGTCCACCACCCGCAGGCTTTGCACCTGCATATCAGCCAGGCTGAGATTGCTGCATAAACACAATCGGGTGTTGTCATGCAAACCGCTCAGCAAGGCCGATAACAAGGCCTCATTGCGGTAGGGCGTCTCTATGAATATTTGGGTCTCGCCGGTTTTCAATGCGTGTTTCTCCAACGCTTGAATCCGTTGCAAACGCTGCGCTGCATCTTGCGGTAAGTAGCCGATGAAGACGAATTGCTGACCGTTCAAACCGCTGGCCGCCAGCGCCAACAGCAATGAACACGGACCGACCAAGGGCACCACTTCTATGCCCGCGTCATGCGCGGCGCGTACCAATGATGAACCCGGATCGGCTACTGCCGGCATACCAGCTTCGCTGACCAATCCCATGTCATGGCCTTGCAGCGCAGGCGCGAGCAACCCACTCGTGTCCACGGCCGCGACATGGTCGCCTTTTTTATGTACTTGTCGGGGTAATTCGGTGATCTGCTGTGCTTGCAACACTGTTTTCAGCGGATGCACTTCAGCCAGCCGTTTGAGAAAGGCTCTGGTGGACTTGGCGTTCTCGCACACCCAGTGATCTATGTTGAAGGCTATTTGTAGCGTGCCTTCAGGCATGACCTGATTGAGCGCGGCTTGGGTGCTGCACATGAAATCCAGCGGGGTTGGCACCAAATACAACTTGCCTTTGGAAGAAGTGACCGGTGTCATGCTTGGGTTTAGTTCAGCAAAGCCAGACCAGCGGCGCGCAACAGTCGGCACGTATGTATCAAGGGCAGACCTACCAAAGCGGTAGGGTCCTGGTTGTCAATGCTCTCCAGCAACGCGATACCCAGCCCCTCGCTTTTGGCGCTGCCCGCACAGTCATACGGTTTTTCAGCTTGTAAGTAGTCTTCGATCGCCTGGTTGCTCAGGTTGCGAAATTGCACCTTGACCTGCGCCAAGGCATGGTCTGCAAAACCCGTCTCATGGCAGACCACGGCCACGGCGGTTTGAAACACCACCATGTGTCCGCGCATGCGTTGCAATTGAAGGACAGCGTTGGCGTGCGTGCCCGGTTTGCCCAGCGGTTCCCCATTCAGATCAGCCACTTGATCCGAGCCGATCACAAGAGCTCGGGGATGTTTGTCCGCCACGGCATGCGCTTTGGCCAGGGCCAGACGCACGGCCAAGGTGTGCGGGGCTTCGCCGGCCAATGGGGTTTCATCCACTTGCGGGCTGACAACGTCAAACGGCAGGCGCAGGCGTTGCAGCAACTCGCGCCGGTAAACCGAGGTGGAGCCCAGTATCAAAGGGCGAATCATGGAAGGCTGAGACATACGCTGCATTCTCTTACACTGCTTGACATGACAAACGAATGGAATGCCCGCTTGCTGGATACCCAGCGTTTTACCGAGTCTTTAGGACACGCCAAATTTCACCATGGCTTGCACAGTTTGACACGCGTGCAAGAGGCCTGTGCTGAACAGCAAGTGACTGCAGCTGAAACGGTTTGCGACTGGTCGCTCAGCGGTGAAACACGCGGATCCGGCCCCCGGCAACAAAGTTGGATGCTGCTTGAGGCGGCACTGACTTTGCCGCAACGTTGCCAGCGATGCTTGGAACCCATGACGGTAGATATCAGCGTCAACCGGTGGTTCCGTTTTGTCGAAGATGAGGCCACTGCTTTGGCTGAAGACGATGAATGCGAAGAGGATTTGTTGGTAACTTCTGTCGAATTGAACACCATTGAACTACTCGAAGACGAGTTGTTACTAGCTATGCCGTTGATTGTCAGCCATGGCAACTGCCAGCCGCCTGCCAGTGCGGCCTTAGTAGACGATTTGCCGCATCCGTTTGCCGCGCTGGCCGGCTTGAAACTGCCCAAGACTTGAGGCTCTGGCTTGGCGCTATAATCTTTGATTCTTCGCCTACAGCTGCTTGCGGTTGTTTTGGCTGTCCATTTGAACCCAAGCTACTCAGGAGCCTGTCATGGCTGTCCAACAAAATAAAAAATCCCCCTCCAAGCGGGGCATGCACCGTTCACACAATGCGTTGAATGTGCCTGGTTTGGCCGTTGAGCCCACCACCGGTGAGGTGCATTTGCGCCATCACATCAGCCCGACCGGTTTTTACCGTGGCCGCAAGGTGCTGAAAACCAAATCTGAAGCCTGAATTTGATCCGGCATCAAGGCCCGTCGCAGCTTGTCTGGCGCGGGCCTTTTGCTTGATGGCATGTTCTTTGTGACACTACCTCAGCCTTTATTTATATGGTGACACTGGCCATCGACTGTATGGGTGGTGACCATGGCCCCAAGGTCACTTTACCGGCTTGTCGCACTTTTTTAGACAGTCATCCTCACGCCAAATTATTATTAGTGGGATTGCCAGAAGCGCTTGCCCATTTTTCTCACCCCCGCGTGACCTTGGTTCATGCCATGGAAGTGGTTGAAATGGACGACCCCGTGGAAGTGGCTTTACGGCGTAAAAAAGATTCTTCCATGCGCATAACGATTGAGCAGGTGCGCGATGGAAATGCACAAGTTGCTGTATCTGCTGGCAACACGGGCGCATTGATGGCTATCGCTCGCTATATTCTTAAAACATTGGATGGTATTGATAGACCTGCAATTGCCGGTCAAATGCCTAACGCCAAAGGTGGCGGCACCACCATGTTGGACTTGGGCGCCAATGTGGACTCTTCTCCAGAGCATTTGCTGCAATTTGCTTTGATGGGTTCTGCCTTGGTGTCGGTGTTGACCGGCATCGAAAAGCCCTCGGTAGGCTTGCTGAATATTGGCGAAGAGGCCATTAAAGGTAATGAAAATATCAAAAAAACCAGTGAATTGTTGCGATCTGCTGCTAAATCCGGCGATCTCAATTTTTACGGTAATGTCGAAGGCAACGATATTTTCAAAGGAACCACAGATATAGTGGTTTGTGACGGTTTTGTCGGTAATGTCGCGCTCAAAGCCATTGAAGGGCTCGCCGCCATGATCTCTGATTTCCTTAAAAAGAGCTTTTCCCGCAATATATTTACGTTAATTGCAGGCTTTATCGCTTATCCAGCCTTATCTAGGTTTAAAAAATTGGTAGACCACAGGCGCCATAATGGCGCAGCTTTGCTGGGTTTGCGCGGTTTGGTGTTCAAAAGTCACGGCTCTGCTGACGAATTGGCATTTTTGACGGCGCTGCAGCGCGCGTATGATGCGGCAGACCATGATTTGCTGGCGCGGGTGAAATCACAACTGGCACATGCCGCCCCGTTACTGATGGCGTCAGGTCATCTTGTTCCTACATTGTCTGAATCCGAATGAGCTTGTATTCCCGAATTGTCGGCACCGGAAGTTACCTTCCACCGCGTCGACTCAGCAACGCCGATTTGGTGGCTGAACTGGCGGCCAAAGGTGTGGAGTCATCCGACGAGTGGATCGTCGAGCGCACTGGCATTCGCGCACGTCACTTTGTAGACCAGGGTGTTTTCAGCAGCGATTTGGCTTTCGAGGCTAGCAAACAAGCCTTAGCTGCAGCTGGGTTGAGCCCTCAAGACATTGATTTGGTTATTGTGGCCACATCCACGCCGGACATGGTGTTTCCTTCCACGGCTTGCATACTGCAGCACAAATTGGCGCAACTCAATCCTGATGCGGTCGGCATTGCCGGATCTCCGGCATTCGATGTGCAAGCGGTGTGTGCCGGTTTTATTTACGCTTTGAGCGTGGCCGACGCCATGATCCGTGCCGGCAATGCCAAACGCGCCTTGGTGGTCGGCGCTGAAGTTTTCTCCCGCTTGCTTGATTTCAATGACCGCACCACCTGCGTGTTGTTCGGCGACGGTGCCGGTGCTGTGGTGCTTGAAGCCTCTGACAAGCCCGGCATTCTGGCCACAGACATCCATGCCGACGGCAAGCATGTCGGACTGTTGTGTGTGCCCGGTCACGTGCAAGGTGGCCAAATTTTGGGCGACCCCGTGTTGAAAATGGACGGGCAAGGCGTCTTTAAACTGGCCGTGGGTGTGCTTGAAGAGACGGCGCGTGCCGTATTGGCCAAAGCTGGTTTGCAAGACTCGGATCTGGATTGGTTGGTGCCGCACCAGGCGAATATCCGCATCATCCAAAGCACAGCCAAAAAAATGAAACTCTCCATGGACAAGGTGTTGTTGACCGTGGCCGATCATGGCAACACCTCTGCCGCCTCCATCCCACTGGCGTTGGACGTCGGTGTTCGCGCGGGTAAATTGCAGCCCGGACAATTGGTGATGCTCGAAGGCGTAGGTGGCGGCTTTGCTTGGGGCTCGGTACTTTTCCGCTATTGATATGACGACATTCTCATTTGTATTTCCCGGACAAGGCTCGCAATCCGTTGGCATGCTTGACGCTTGGAACGACCACCCTGTAGTGGAAGCTGCGTTGGAAGAGGCCAGCGAGGCTTTGGGACAAGACCTGGCCAAATTGATACACGAAGGTCCAAAAGAAGATTTAGCCCTGACCACCAACACCCAGCCGGTGATGCTGGTGGCGGCCATCGCCGCTTACCGCGTCTGGCAGGCCGAGGGCGGCGCGACGCCTGCTTTTGTCGCCGGCCATTCGCTGGGTGAATATTCCGCCTTGGTGGCCAGCGGTGTGTTGACTTTGTCGCAGGCCGTGCCGCTGGTTCGTTTGCGTGCCCAGGCCATGCAAGACGCTGTCGCAGTGGGCGCAGGCGCCATGGCTGCTGTGCTGGCTTTGGATCCGGCCAAGGTGATTGAAGTCTGCCAGGAGGCGCAAAACAGTTTCTCTCCGGACAGCGGGGAAGTGGTGCAAGCCGCCAATTTCAACGACCCCGGCCAAACCGTGATTTCAGGCAGCAAAGCCGCTGTTGAAAAGGCTTGCGAATTACTTAAAGCGGCAGGCGCCAAACGCACTGTGTTGCTACCGGTATCTGCCCCGTTTCACTGTGCCTTGATGAAACCGGCTGCCGAGCGCTTGCGCGAACACCTGCAAGGCATGGCATTGCAAGTACCGCAAATTCCCATCATCAACAATATTGACGTGGCACATGAAACGGATGCAACCCGTATCCGCGATGCGCTTTACCGTCAGTCGTTCGGACCGGTACGCTGGGTGGAAACGGTTCAGCGTATGCAGCAGCTCGGCGTCAGCCACGTGGTGGAATGCGGACCGGGCAAAGTGTTGAGCGGTATGGTCAAACGCATTTGCCCTGAACTGCATTCACAGGCCATGTACGACCCCGCGACGCTGGCTGAAACACGCACTTTTTTGGCGCAATAAACATGAGTAACCCAGAACTTTCTCCACTTACCGCTTTGGTGACAGGCGCATCCCGCGGCATTGGTGCGGCCATTGCCTTGGAGCTGGCCAAGCAAGGTTTTGCCGTGCATGGCACAGCCACTACCGAGGACGGTGCTAAGCGCATCAGCGAAGCTTTGTCGGCATTTTCCGGTTGTCACGGCTTGGTCTTGCAAGTCAATGACGCGGAACAATTGCAGGCCGTGGTTGACAACCTGGTGCAACAAACCGGCGGTCTGCATGTGCTGGTCAATAACGCTGGCATCACGCGCGACACCTTGGCCATGCGCATGAAAGACAGCGATTGGGATGAAGTCATTGACACCAATTTGAAAGCCGTGTTCAGGCTCAGTCGCGCTGCTATCCGGCCCATGATGAAGCAGCGTTTCGGGCGCATCATCAACATCACCAGCGTGGTGGGTGCCTCGGGCAACCCCGGCCAGGCGAATTACGCCGCCGCCAAGGCGGGCGTGGCGGGCATGACCCGTGCACTCGCCCGTGAACTGGGCAGCCGTGGCATCACCGTCAATTGCGTCGCGCCCGGATTCATCAACACCGACATGACGGCCACTTTGCCGCAAGAACAGCAACAAGCCTTGCTAGGTCAAATTCCGCTGGGACATCTGGGGCAACCCGAAGATGTGGCCCATGCGGTCGCCTATCTGGCCAGTTCGCAGGCCGGTTATGTGACCGGTCAGGAATTGCACGTCAATGGAGGCATGTACATGGCCTAAAGGCCTTGGTATAAGCCAGTAGCAAGCCGTATCGTCCGCGCGGCTAAAATCGCGGACTACCAACCACAACCCTTTGAGGGAAACATGAGCGATATTGAAGCACGAGTCAAAAAAATCATTGCCGAACAACTTGGCGTGGAAGAGTCCCA
>CANHLD010000073.1 GCA_947461325.1 Comamonadaceae bacterium | reverse complement strand
TTATTGTGGTGACCAAAGGTGCCGGCCGCGTGTCTGAAGTGAACGCCCGGTTCACCTTGGACGCCATGCCTGGTAAACAAATGTCTATCGACGCCGACTTGAACGCCGGTGTGATTGACCAGGCCACCGCCAAAAAACGTCGCGAAGAGCTGGCGCAAGAGTCAGACTTCTTCGGTGCCATGGACGGCGCCTCCAAATTTGTCAGCGGTGACGCTGTCGCCGGTTTGCTGATTCTGCTGATCAACTTGATCGGCGGACTGGCTATCGGCGTGATTCAACACGGTTTGTCTGTCTCAGACGCGGGCAAAATTTACACATTGCTGACCATTGGTGATGGTTTGGTCGCGCAAATTCCTTCATTGCTGCTGTCGCTGGCCACCGCCATCATCGTGACCCGCGTCACCACCACCGAATCAATTTCCGAGCAGGCCGGCTCACAACTGGCCAACCCATCGGCTCTGTTTATCTCCGCCATTATTCTGACCATGCTGGGTTTGGTGCCCGGCATGCCGCATTTGATGTTCATTAGTTTGGCAGCCGCTACCGCAGGTCTGGGTTTGATGGTGGTGAAAAACGAAGTGGAAGAAGAAGCGACACAAGAAGCGGTGGCGCAAGCCGCCGCGACCACCGAAGCCACCAAAGATTTGGATTGGGACGATGTGGATCAGGTCGATTTGATCGGTCTGGAGATCGGCTACGGTTTAATACCGCTGGTCAACCCGGAGACCGGCGGCGAACTCATGAGCCGTGTCAAAGGCGTGCGCAAAAAACTGTCGGCTGAACTTGGCTTTTTGGTGCAGCCTGTGCGTATCCGCGACGATTTGAACATCGACCCCGACAGCTACAACATCGTCTTGAAAGGCGTGGTGCGTGGCAAAGGCGAGATCAAAGTGGGTCGTGAACTCGCGATCAACCCCGGGCAGGTGTATGGTGAATTGCAAGGCACACCGACACGCGAACCTGCGTTTGGCTTAGAGGCTGTGTGGATTGAACCCTCGCAGCGCGATGTGGCTCGCACACTCGGTTACACCGTGGTCGATGCCAGCACCGCCATCGCTACCCATTTGAACAAAGTGCTGCGTGAAAACTCGGCAGACCTCTTAAGCCACGACGAAGTGCAGCAGTTGCTCGACAAGTTGTCAGCCAAGTCCCCCAAACTCGTGGAAGAACTGGTGCCAGGCAAACTCAGCCTTGGCGTGGTCACCCGCGTGTTACAACAATTGCTCGGCGAGGGCGTGTCTATTCGCGACATGCGCTCTATTGTCGAAACCTTGACCGAAGCCGCTGCACGCAGTGCCGACCCCGAACAACTCGCTGCCTCTGTGCGCCCCAAACTCGGCCGCATGATCATGCAGGCGCTGGTAGATGAATCTAACAATTTGTCTGTCATGACTTTGGAGCCCAGCTTAGAACAACTGTTGCATAACGTGTTGCAACAAAGCCAACCGGGTCAACCGGTGGTGCTAGAGCCCAATCTGGCGGAAAACCTGTTCAATTCGTTGCGCCAAAGTGCGCACGATATGGAAGAAGAAGGACACGCAGCCGTGTTGGTGGTTTCACCGCTGATTCGTGGCTGGCTGTCCAAAGCTGTGCGCTTTCGCGTCAGCGATTTGACCGTGCTGTCCTACAGCGAAATCCCGGATGACCAGGCTGTCAAAGTGATTCACACCGTGAACGCGCTGAACAGAACTTGATACAAATACAACACTGACTCGAGAGAAACATCATGGAACTCAAACGCATCATGGCAAGAGATACCCGGGCCGCCAACGAAAAGGCAGTGGCCATGTTCGGGCCTGACGTGCTGGTCATCTCAAGCAGCAAAGTACGCGGTCAAACTGAATTGATTGTGGCTGTCGATGTCGCGCCCATGGATGCAGAAATTGCTGTGGCGGAAACCTTTGTGCCATCAGAAAAGAAATATGCCTTGTCAGACAAGCCCGTGGTTGAAGAGACAGCGGCATCGTTTGGTCAAGTGCTGGATCAAACCATTTCTGGCCAAAAACACAAAGGCAAATCCCCCAAAGCGCAGCCAGCAGAAGGGTTTGTGTCGGCTTCCAGCTTGAAATCCAAGGCGTTGGACGAGACGCCGAGTGTGCCGGCCACTCCGGTTCAAGCACAGGTTGCTGCTCCAGCCACAGACTCGGTATTGACTGAAAAATTGATGGCCGCGCAAGATGAGCGCGACAAATTGCGCAGCCGAGAAATCGTGGACCTGGTTCGCGAAGAACTGTCAGTGCTTCGCAAAGAGTTCAAGCTCAGTCAGCAAATGGCTTGGCAAGGTGCGGGTTTATCCCGCAATCTGCATCCGCTGCGCAATGCGTTGCAAGAAGCATCTATTCCTGTGGCCTTGCGTGCGTTGCTGATTGACAGTATCCAAAGTTTTGAAGACATTGAACCGGCGATGGAAGAAATTCGCCGCCAACTGTCACACTCCATGCAGCAAACGCATACCGGTGTTCAAGACAACGGCGTCCATGTGTTGGCAGGTCCCTCGGGTGCCGGTAAATCATTGATGGTGGCTCGCATGGCACAACAAGCCAGCGTCACACTCGGCAGCGAGCAAGTCGCCGTAATCAGTTTCAGCGATCAACGCGCAGGCGCTTGGAACCAGACCCAGTTACTCAGCGCACAGTCAGGTGTGGATTGTTTTCGCGCCACCAACATCACTATGTTGAAGTTGCTGCTGGAAGAACACGGTCAGCGCAAATGCATCGTCATTGACACCCCCGGGGTGCAAATGGCCGAGCGTGTGGCCGACATTGCAGCGATTGCGCCAACAGCCCAATTCCATGTGGTCATACCCGCAGATGCTTCGCAGTCGTTGCTGCGCCGTTTGTTGTCTACGCCTGCTATCCAATGGCAAAGCCTGATGGTCAGCAAACTCGACGAGGCCACACAGCCTTGGTCCTTGATCCAAGTATTGACCGAAGGACATGTAGGCGTGAGTCATGTCAGTCGAGGTGACCGCATGGGCGACTGGAGTCGTCAGATTCAGATTGATGAACTGGTGGGATTGGCCTTGAGCCAACTCTGTGTCACCCAAGTGGAAACGGCGCCAGAAGATTTCCAAAGCACCGTAGCCATGGCGTCAGCCAGAATCAGCCGACTGGCGGCTCAGCACACAGGGGCAGCAAATGAGTAAAACAAAAACAACCGAAGTCATTGGCATCGCCAGTGGCAAGGGCGGTGTGGGTAAAACCACCGTGTCCATCAACCTGGCGGTCGCATTGGCTCAACGTGGACACGATGTCATGTTGTTTGACGCGGATCTGGGTTTGGCCAATGCGCAAATTGCCTTGGGTGCTCGCGCTGAATTCAACCTCAGCCATTTCCTGACCGGTCAAAAAACACTGGAGGAAATCACGCTGAAAACCCGTCAGGGCATTCAGTTGATTCCAGGTGCATCCGGTATGCAGGAACTGGCAGCATTAAGTCATATACAAGCCGCAAGCATCGTGCAGGCATTCAGTAACTTAGGCAAAAACGTCGACTACCTGATTGTTGATGTGGCCGCCGGTATTTCTCCTTCTGTACTGTCTTTTTTGGCTGCCTGTCATCGCCGATTTGTCGTGGTGCAAGATGACCCCTCATCGATTGCGGATGCTTACGGCACCATCAAGGTGATGTCGCAGGAAATGCATTTGGATGAAATTTATTTGGTACCTAATTTGGTGGACACGCAGACGCAAGGGTGGAAGCTCTATCAACGTCTCAACGATGTCTGCGTCAGGTTCTTGAATGAATCTATTCACTACCTCACCGCTATCGAGCGCGATGAGATGGTGTTGGCTGCACTCAGAAAGTACCAATCCGTCATGGAACTGGCGCCCGGTACGGCTGCAGCCCGTGATTTCCGTCGTCTGGCCGAGCTTTGCACTCAGCTCAGACCTATTGATCATCCTTCGGGTGGTCTGCAATTTTTCATGGAGCGGCTGCTGAAAAGCAGTGTGAATCAATGATGCGCACGATGTCACCAATGAAGATGTACAGCCAGGCCCGCCCGCAAGGCGAGGAACTGGTGCTGGCCCACCTGGGACTGGTTAAACGCGTGGCTTTGCATTTGAAAGCACGGGTACCGGCCTATATGGAACTCGATGAGTTGATACAAGTCGGCATGATGGGTTTGCTGGAGGCTTCACGCGTTTTTGACGCCAGCAAAGGCGTTGACTTTGAAAACTTTGCCCACAGCCGCGTGCGTGGCGCCATGTTGGACGAAGTGCGTCGCTTGTCATTCCTGCCCCGTTCTGCGGTGGCCTTTAACAAGACACACAACGAAACTTTGCATGCCTTGTCTTCAGAACTCGGAAGGGCACCTACCCAAGCGGAAATCGCCGAATACATGGGTAAGGACTTGGAAGATTTCCAAAAGGAACGCGGCAAGGCCCGTCGCTTTGAAACCTATTCATTGGAAGTGGTGACAGAAGAAGTCATGAGCATTGCTGATGATGCGTCTCACCAACCCGATGTGATGGTTGAAGAAGCCGAATTCATGGAAGCCGTGACAGACGCCATTGCTTTGTTGCCAGAACGTGAACAACTGGTGATGCAACTCTATTACGTGGAAGAGTTGAATTTGAAAGAAATCGGCGAAGTCTTGGAGGTGAGCGAATCCCGCGTGAGCCAAATTTTGTCTTCGGTGGTGAAGAAATTGCGCACAACCTTGCAAGTAGGAGAGGGGGCTGACGCCAAGCCAAGCAGGAGGATCGCATGAACAGCTTCTTCCAACTTTTCTTTGCCTGGGGTTTGCTGCTGGTTTTTGTTTTGGTTCTCTACCTCATCGATAAGGTGAATGTGATTTACCAGAGTTATGCCAAACCCGATCTGCCGCAGACATTCAACGATGGACTGTTTGGCGAGTTGTCCGGCAAAAGTTTGTGGGACGCCATGAGCGGCATTCCGGTGCCTGGTGTCGACGCCAAATTTGTGGGCACACTCAAACCTCATTACGAGCCTGTGTTGCGCCAGCATATTGAACAAGTGTTCATGGAAGGCTATAAACACGGCAATGCTGGAACTGCTGGCGTGCCGACCAACAACCGCATGATTCCCACCCCGCGTGGTTCCTTGGAGTCATGGTTACCGATGCACCATTTAGCCAGTATTTACCAGGCCGGTGTGGACTTTGCCAAACGCAATCCTGATGATGTGTTGCGTATTCAACAGTCACTGGACCAAGTGACAGCCATGATTTATGCACGCATCGGTGTGGGTTTGAATGAAGCATATTCAGCCACATTGCTGATACACCCGGAGGGTGAAGAACCCGATGAGTTGCCGCCGCCGGAAGAGGCGCCTGTGCTGGCAGCCCCAGCGACAGAACCGCCCCAAGCGCCAGAGGCCACACCGTATTTACAGCCGGACCTGAGCACGCTCGCGCCAAGCGCTGATGCGGAGCAACCTGTTGTCAACCAAGAAGCCAAAGCCGTTCCAGCCTAAGTACATGATGCAATTTCAGTTTCATTCTCAAGTTCGAGCGCATGACTCCGAATCATTCAATGTCACATATTGAATCACAGGAGCCATTGACATGAGAGCCAACCACCGCGCTATTGAATCCTACGGACAAGTCAAGGTAAGTACTGGCGTGTCCAAGGCCAACAGTGTTGAACTGATACAGATGTTGTTTGACGGCTTGATTGAGAGCATGTCAGCCGCCAAAGGCCATATTCTTCATAAAAATTTGGAAGACAAAGGCAAGTCGATTGCACGTGCCAGCCGCATCGTGTTGGGGCTGCAAGGCGCCTTGGACTTTGAAAAGGGCGGCGACCTGGCAAAGAATTTGAACGAACTTTATGACTATGTCACGCGCCGTTTGTTGCACGTAAATGCTCATAATGATTTGGAGGCCTTGGATGAAATTCAAGGTTTGATGGTTGAAATTCGAAGCGCGTGGGAGACGGTGCCTGCATTGATCCCCCGCACACCTCAGCCAAGCATGGCAATCAATTGATGCTGAAGCGCTTTAGGGGCACTGTTTTTCAGTTACTCTAGGGCACGGATGGCGGGGCAGAGGGGTCAAGCGACCCCGTTTGCATTAACAGTGGAGTAGGAACATGGCAGCAGTAGGTCTGGTAGTTTTGATGATCGCGGTGTTCGGCGTTTTCGTCGCGCACGGTGGCGATATGACGCCTGTGATCAAGGCTGCGCCTTGGGAATTCGCGCAAATTTTCGGCGCTGCCGTCGCTGCGGCCATGATTGGCAACAGCAAGGCCGGTGTCGGTGCAGGCTTTGGTGCGGTCAGCAAAGTGTTCAAAGGTCCCAAGTACCACAAGGAAGATTACCTCTCGGTGATTTTGGTGGTGTCGAAGATATTGAAAACGCTCAAAGCCGAAGGCGCGGTGGCCTTGGAGCCACACATTGAAAACCCCGAGTCCAGCGCGATCTTTGCCGAATACCCACCGATCCTGCAAGACCACGCATTGCTGGACATGATTTGCGACACCATCCGTTTGATGGTGGTGTCATCAGGCAACTTGAGCCCCTATGCGGTCGAAGACGTGATGACGGCCTCGATCAAAAACCATCATCACCACGAAATGATGAACCAAGCCTTTTGGGCTGGTATGGAAGGCGCGTTGCCTGCGTTGGGCATTGTGGCTTGCGTGTTGGGTGTGGTGAAAACCATGGGTGCGATTGACCAACCACCCCCTGTGCTCGGTGCCTTGATTGGTAGTGCGCTGGTGGGTACCTTCATGGGTGTGTTGTTGGCTTACGGTGTGGCGGGTCCTTTTGCTATTCGCATCGGACAGGTCATCGAAGAAGACACCGAAATTTTGAAATGCGTGCAGCAACTCATCGTTGCCAATTTGCATGGTCACCCCATGCCACTGGTGATTGAAGCTGCCCGATCGGTGATCAATCACCATAACAAGCCCTCGTTTGGCGAAATTTTTGACGGCATGCGAGGCAAATAAACATGGCCGACGAGCAAGCCCAACCGATGGCGGAGGTCGATCCCGACGCGCCGCCCACGGATACGCCACCCGAAACGCCGGCTGCAGAAGCGCCTGCGTCAGAAGCGCTTGCACCGGTCATCATCATCAAAAAAATGCCCGATGGGCATGGCGGCGCCCACGGTGGCGCCTGGAAAATTGCGCTGGCCGACATGATGACCGCCATGATGGCGTTCTTCTTGTTGATGTGGTTGCTCGGTGCGTCCAATGCCGACCAACGCAAAAGTATTGCCGACTATTTCAAACCCACGTCACACAGTTTGACACCCGTGGGTCAATTGGCGGGTTCTAATGGTGTGTTGGGTGGTCGCTCCATCATCGACCCGGATGCGTTTCCGTATGCGATGCGTCAAACCGGTTTGCTCGAACGACTGACGCCCAGGTCTGAGGGCGGCCCCAATCCTGACACCGATCCCGGCCCCGAAAACGAAAACGAAGCCAAGGACCCAAGCTCTGGCAAGAGCGAAGGCGGCAACGACCCTGACAAGCTGACCCAGGCGCAGAAAAAAGAAATCGCCGAGCAGCAAGACAAGGAAAACTTTGAAAAGCTGGAAAAAGACATCAAGGAAAAGTTGTCTGAGAACAAGAAGTTCGAGCAAATCAAAGACCAGGTGTCCATCACGCGGGACAAAGAAGGTTTGCGTATCGAAATCATCGACAAAGCCGATTTCGCCATGTTCCCAAGCGCTGGTGTGAGTATGCAAGGCAAGGCGGCGGCATTGATTGGCGAAGTCGCGGCTTCCTTGGCAGACATGCCCAACAAGGTGGCGATACGTGGCCACACCGATGCCGTGCCTTTCCAAAATCCGGAAGGCAAGAACAACTGGACCTTGTCTGCCGAACGCGCCGAGGTCACCCGACAGCTGTTGCAGAAAAAAGGCATCAAGGAAGAACGCTTCACCCGCATCGAGGGCGTGGCTGACACCGATCCTTTCAACCCGAAAGACAAGTTTGATCCGCGCAACCGCCGCATGAGCATCACGGTTTTGAACCAAGATCCGCAGTAAATGTTTTGACAGGTGTCACATCGCACGAAAGCGTGATGTGACCATCCTTTTTTTACAGCCGCCGTCTTTCAAACGGCTCAATATTTAAGCAGTACGCAATTCGTATTTGTTGATTTTTTCAATCAACGTGGTGCGCTGTAAGTTCAGCAATTTGGCGGTGCGCGACACATTGCCTTGCGAGCGCTCCAGCGCTTGCTCGATGATGTTGCGTTCAAT
>CANHLD010000072.1 GCA_947461325.1 Comamonadaceae bacterium | reverse complement strand
TTTTCGCCGGTCGACACGCGATATTGCTTGCCACCGGTTTTTATGACTGCGTACATACGAACCTCTGAAAGATAGACTCTTCATTTGCTCTGCCAACGGATTTCAGCAGAGCCGAACATTTTAGCATGCAAAATGGTTTTGTGGCTTTTCAGGGCTGACTTCTTTGGGCGATGCCTATAATTTGACGCTTTAGCGAGATAAAAAATTGAGCGCCCCTGACTCCCCTTCCCACAACGCTGCCACTGGTTTGATCGGACAGGACATGCTTTCCGTGGACCGGATCATCACCCAACGCCTGTCTTCCGGCGTTCCTCTGGTCGGGCAAGTCTCACAACACATCATTTTGGCTGGTGGCAAGCGCTTACGACCGGTTTTATTGCTGCTGATGGCAGGTGCACTCGGCTACCAAGGCAACGACCACCACAAGTTGGCCGCTGTCATTGAATTCATTCACACCGCCACGTTGTTGCACGACGATGTGGTGGACGACTCCAAACTGCGACGCAGCAAACCAACCGCCAACGCCTTGTTTGGCAACCCGGCCAGCGTGTTGGTGGGTGATTTTTTATATTCACGGGCATTTCAAATGATGGTGGAATGCCAAAACATGCGCATTCTGGATATCGTGTCTGAGGCCACCAATGTGATTGCAGAAGGCGAGGTCATGCAACTCATGAACATGCATGACGCTTCACTCACTGAACAAAATTACTTGGACGTGATCCGCAGCAAAACGGCCAAATTGTTTGAAGCCAGCACCCGTTTGCCCGCGGTCTTAACTGTCAGTACGCCTGCGGTGGAGGCCGCTTGCGCAGCCTACGGCCAAGCGCTGGGCACAGCATTTCAAGTGATCGACGATGTATTGGATTACGACGGCGATGCCGGCTTGATGGGTAAAAACCTGGGGGACGATTTGCGCGAAGGCAAAGCCACCCTGCCCTTGATCATCGCCATGCAACGCGGTAGCGAAGAAGAATGCGCCTTGGTCAAGCATGCGATTGAAAACGGTGAAGTCCAAGCGCTTCAAACCATTGCGGATATTGTTCGCCGCACCGGCGCCATGCAAGCCACACGCGACGCGGCCTCTGCGCAAGCGCAACTTGCGTTGTCCGCATTGACCCATTTGCCTGATACGCCCTATAAACAAGCCATGGCAGAACTGGCAGAGCAATTACTCAGCCGTCAAGCCTGAGCTTTATTTGGCCTCTTCCTCTGAAGGCTTTGGCTTTGTCACTACTTTATAGCTTAATTCGCGCTGCTTTTTCACCACTTTGAACATGCAGTCGCGACGCATTTCACCGTTTTTGATTTGGTCACAATAAGTGCCGCTGGCCGCATAACTGGCCATGCAAAAAGCTCTTTTGTCTTTGTCTGCAAGCTTGGAGCATTCAGCCATGTCGCCGGCGTGTGAGACCGACATGGTTAGAGCAACCAATGAATAAAGCGCAAGCTTGAGGGTTTGTGACATCTGAGGGTTGATCAATTAGGTGGCTCAGTTATTCGCTGGGCCTTCTTGCAAAAATTTCTTAGCATCTTGAAGGAATTTCAAGGCATCGTCTTCGCTGCCTTCTTTGAAGAATTTTTCACCTTGAGCGCGCATGGCTTTGGCTTTTTCAAAGGAGCATTTTTTCATGGTCGCTGCAAGCTAAAAAGTGAAGGAAGTTAGTCGTGTTGAGGCTATGTTAACAACTCTGTGCCTGTCAGTTACCCAACAAACCCTCAATGGGTTTAAGCAGGCTGGCTTGGTAAAATATTGCCCCTGCGGGGTGTAGCTTAGTCTGGTAAAGCGCTACGTTCGGGACGTAGAGACCGGAGGTTCAAATCCTCTCACCCCGACCAGTTGCTATACCCACACATCCACCTCACTGCCCAACGTGTCCAAACGGTTGTTCGGTTTGTCATGTGGTCTGCCGCGCACGGTTTCAGCTTCGTCAGGCGCAGGCGTATCTTCAGACAACTCGGTGACCGCCATGGTCAATGGTTTGGTCACACCGGCCACCTTTTTGATCGGCCCTTGCATACGGCTAAGCGGTCGGTTCAAGCCAACTGCATCAATTCTCATTTCAGCCCCCTGTCTGGTTTACTGCTTCAAGCACTGCTTGAGTGTGAAGCATCGACAGAATGACTACTATCTTTATATTTTTCAGCCAGATATAGGCTTGTTTTTCACTGAAGGCTTGAATTCCGGTCGTTTACCCTTATCATTAGCACTCTAGCCGGTCGAGTGCTAACAACGCAACTCAGACCGGTTTGAGTCTGTGCACCTCAGGTGCCTATTTTTGTCTTGTTTAGTTTCCCTCAGGAGAACCCATGAAACTTCGTCCTTTGCACGATCGTGTGATCGTCAAGCGCATTGAAAGCGAAACCAAAACCGCTTCCGGCATCGTCATCCCCGACAACGCGGCAGAAAAGCCCGATCAGGGTGAAATCTTGGCTGTCGGCCCCGGCAAGAAAAACGACAAAGGCGATCTGGCTGCCATGAGCGTCAAAGTCGGCGACCGCGTGTTGTTCGGCAAATACAGCGGCCAGACCGTCAAGGTTGACGGCGACGAACTGCTGGTGATGAAAGAAGAAGACCTCTTCGCGGTTGTCGAGAAATAAAGCTACTGCGCGGCCCGTATGCGTCGTTAGCCGGCGCTCGCAATCCTCACGTACTCAAAGTACGTTCCGGTTGCTGTGCTCCGTCTGCCTAGCCTACGACCCGCTCGCGACACTTTCTTCTTCATCGACAAAAATTTTTTTTTGATATTTCTGGAGTCCTAACATGGCAGCAAAAGACGTGATTTTCGGCGGCGAAGCCCGCGCTCGCATGGTCGAGGGTGTGAACATCCTTGCCAACGCAGTCAAAGTAACCCTCGGGCCCAAAGGCCGTAATGTGGTGCTCGAGCGCTCATTCGGCGCCCCCACCGTGACCAAGGACGGTGTGTCCGTGGCCAAAGAAATCGAGCTCAAAGACAAGTTGCAAAACATGGGCGCGCAAATGGTCAAGGAAGTCGCTTCCAAGACTTCTGACAACGCCGGTGACGGCACAACCACAGCGACAGTGCTGGCCCAAGCCATCGTGCACGAAGGCATGAAGTACGTGGCTGCAGGCATGAACCCCATGGACTTGAAGCGCGGTATCGACAAGGCAGTGACTGCGTTGATCGAACAACTGCACAAAGCTTCTAAGGCCACCACCACCAGCAAAGAAATTGCACAGGTCGGCTCCATCTCCGCCAACAGCGACCACAGCATCGGTGAAATCATCGCCAAAGCCATGGACAAAGTCGGTAAAGAGGGCGTGATCACCGTGGAAGACGGCAAATCACTGGAAAACGAACTTGAC
This sequence comes from Comamonadaceae bacterium, assembly GCA_947461325.1. GTDB lineage: Bacteria > Pseudomonadota > Gammaproteobacteria > Burkholderiales > Burkholderiaceae_C > Limnohabitans. The sequence goes on along the minus strand of CANHLD010000072.1, from coordinate 5,087 downwards.
ATCGTCGAAGGCATGCAGTTTGACCGCGGCTATTTGTCTCCTTACTTCATCAACAACCACGAAAAACAAGTGGCTCTGTTGGACAACCCTTTCGTGCTGCTGTTCGACAAAAAAATCAGCAACATCCGCGAACTGCTGCCCACCTTGGAAGCCGTGGCCAAAGCCGGTCGCCCTTTGCTGATCATTGCCGAAGAAGTGGACGGCGAAGCGCTCGCCACGTTGGTGGTCAACACCATCCGCGGTATTTTGAAAGTGGTTGCTGTCAAGGCCCCAGGTTTTGGCGATCGCCGCAAAGCCATGTTGGAAGACATCGCCATCCTGACCGGCGGCAAAGTCATTGCTGAAGAAGTCGGCCTGACACTGGAAAAAGTCACATTGGCTGATCTGGGCTCTGCCAAGCGCATCGAAGTCGGCAAAGAAAACACCACCATCATCGACGGTGCAGGCGCTGCTGCGGACATCGAAGCCCGTGTCAAACAAATCCGCATTCAAATCGAAGAAGCGACCAGCGACTACGACCGCGAAAAACTGCAAGAGCGCGTGGCCAAGTTGGCCGGTGGCGTGGCAGTGATCAAGGTCGGCGCTGCCACCGAAGTCGAAATGAAAGAGAAAAAAGCCCGCGTTGAAGATGCATTGCACGCTACCCGCGCTGCCGTGGAAGAAGGCATCGTGGCCGGTGGTGGTGTGGCGCTGTTGCGTGCCCGTCAAGCCGCTGGCGCCATCAAAGGCGACAACGCCGACCAAGACGCCGGTATCAAACTGGTGTTGAAAGCTGTTGAGTCTCCTTTGCGCGAAATCGTTTACAACGCCGGTGGCGAGCCTTCAGTGGTTGTCAACGCAGTGTTGGCTGGCAAGGGCAACTACGGCTTCAACGCCGCCAACGACACCTACGGCGACATGATCGAAATGGGTATCTTGGATCCGACCAAAGTGACACGTACCGCTTTGCAAAACGCAGCGTCTGTGTCATCACTGATGCTGACCACCGAAGCCATGGTTGCTGATGCACCCAAGGACGAGTCTGGTGCCGGCGGCGGCATGCCCGGCGGCGACATGGGTGGTATGGGCGGCATGGGTGGCATGGGCATGTAATTGCTTGTGTCATGAAAGCGCTGGGCGGTGTGATTCACACATGCCCAGAGTTTTCGAACCCCGTCGCCATGCAACCAAACGTTTGTCGACATTCAACCCCTGCAGGGCTTGCGCCTGGCAGGGGTTTTTTCATTGGTCAGCGGGTTTTTAATTTTTTGAAGGAATTTTTCCGTGCAGTTGCGCCAGCCCTTCCACAGGTATTTTGGATAGCTTTGTCAATTGCTGTTCGATTTCTTTTTGACCATTGCGAATCAAGTGCTCCATGAAAACAGAAGCAACCTGTGACAACGGCTTGTGTTCCAGATGCACCACATTCCAGCGCCGGTTCAGCGGGTTATTTGGCAAAGGGAGAACAGACAACAAACCAGCTCTGATTTCTAGCAGGCAAGACTGCAATGACATGTAGGCAGGACCCAGCCCGGCTATGCAAAGCTGCTTGATCGATTCATTGCTGGATAACTCGGCACCTACCGCCAATTTGATGCCCTCTCCTTTGAACATGCGCTCAAGCGAAGAACGTGCACCCGAACCTTTTTCTCTGACCAGCATTTGCGCATTGGCCAGCATTTCCAAACTCAGTCCATGGGTGTGCATCAGGGCATGGCTGGGAGCGGCCAAAAAAGCGGTCGGGTTATTGGCAAAACCCACCGACTTCACCCTGATTTCATCAGGCGCCCTGCCCATTACAGCCAGATCAATTTCATCTGCGCTCAGGTACCGAACAATGTCATCCCGATTGGCCACTTGCAATTTCAATTTGATTTTCGGGTTGGCATTGGCAAAGTTGACCAACAAGTGCGGTAACCAATACTCCGCGGTCGTGACCGCACCAATGCGCAAGGTGCCGGAGAAGTCACCGAGGTAGGACTCCATCTCGTCGCTGACTTCCTGCCATGTATTCAGAACGCGCTCACTCAAGGTATAGAGCACTTCACCTGCCTCGGTCAAACGTATGCCGCGGCCTGTTCGACTCAGCAATTTAACGCCTACTGCTTCTTCCAGATTTGACAGTTGGATGGAGGTAGCAGATTGACTGAGAAAGAGTTCTTCAGCCGCCAAACTGACATTACCTAAGCGCGCCACCTTTTGGAAGGTGATCAATTGTTTGATGTTGGCGGTTTTGGCTAATGACATGTCCGTATTTAAAACCGTAAAGTGTCAAATAGATATTAATAATTTATATCCTTTTATTTTAAATATTTAATTTCTTTATTTCTTTTGAATTGCATACACTGTCTCATTTTTAGACATCTTTTCCTCTGGTTTTAGGCAAGCACGCCGTTCAGTGTCGCCATCTCAAGGTATGGTGAGAGACCTTTTTCACTCACCGTTTTAGGCAAGCATGGCATTTCTTTTTTTTTCTAAGCTGCGTCAGCAACGTAATTTACGGCTCTTTTTCCCACTGTTAGTTTGCATATGCTTGGTGGTGTGCCATCCAGCGCATGCGCAGGAAAACACGCCTTCGGGTGAAAGCTTGTGGGCTGTGCAAGATGGTCAAAGTCTGACCGTGGCTTCGTTGTTAAAAAGCATCAGCCAAGCTGACATCGTCTTGCTGGGTGAAATACATGACAACCCGCGCCATCATGTTTTGCGGGGCAAGCTATTGATTGATACCTCCATGTCCAAGCGCCATGTGGTTGCAGAGCAGTTAACTGCTGGACAACAAGTTGATAGCCAACTTGCCTTGGCGACCGGGTTGGAACAAGCAGGCTTTGACGCAAATGGCTGGCAATGGCCACTGCATGAACCGGTGTTTTCATCCGCCCTTCAAGCTGGGTTGGCTGTGTATGGCGGCAACATCACTGCGCCGCAAACCCGGGAGATTTTCAGCAGCAAAGGCAGTCAGTTACCGCTAGGTTTGCACGGCTTGCTGCAAAAAGCGGTCTTGGGCGAAGACGCTTTAAAACAACTGCGGCGCGAAATCGACGAAGGCCATTGCGGCGCCATGCCAGCCAGCATGTTTGACGGCATGTTGGCAGTTCAACGGGCGCGCGACGCCAGCATGGCGGCTGAACTGCTCAAGCATTTACCGGCCGTGCTCATCGCGGGCAATGGCCATGTGTGGAAACACCTGGGTGTGCCGCAAATCATTCGCGCCAACCGACCGGAGTTGCACACCGTCAGTGTGTTGTTTGTAGAACATGCCGCTTTCGCTGACGATGCTGAGCGTTTCGAGTGGCTACAAAGTTTCAGAGGAATCGCTGACTTTGTCTGGGTGACCCCTGCACAACAACGCCCCGACCCTTGTCTAAGCCTGAGAAAAAAATGAATACTTTTGTGGTTTTATAGCAAAAATATCCTTATATATTAGCTTTTAGGTATTCAATTTTAGGTTGGATTGTTACTATTCAGACAACTGAATACCTACAAGCTACCTGCATGAAGCCCATCGCGCTGCAAGAAGTGCGTTCATACCAAAACCTGTCTTCTGACTCAGACGCAGAACTGTGTGTCACCGCGTGCATATTGCCGCCGACAGCCAGACATTGGCTGTTGCCCAAACCCGCGCCCATCAGACAACGCATCCTGCGGGTGAAACACCCGGTGCTGTCTTTTGACAAAGGCGTGCAAGTCGACTTGACTGCTTAAGCCGACAACAGTTGATCGAGTTTGTGCGCATCCGCGCAAAAAGCACGAATGCCTTCGGCCAGTTTTTCAGTGGCCATCGCGTCTTCGTTCATGGCAAAGCGAAATGAGGATTCATTCAAATGCACTTCGGGCAAAACCATGTCGATGGCTTTGTCACGGCTTAATGCAGGCTGCACCGCAAGCTCTGTGCTTTGCAATTGCGTCAATAACTCGGGACTGATGGTCAGCAAATCGCAACCGGCCAGCGCGATGATTTGACCGGTGTTGCGAAAACTCGCGCCCATCACCTCGGTGTGTATGCCGTGCTTTTTGTAATGGTTGTAGATGCGGCATACGCTTTGCACACCGGGGTCGTTGGCGCCTGCTTGCGCTGCTTCGTTCCATTGCGCACCGGCAGATTTTTTGTACCAGTCGTAGATGCGTCCAACGAACGGAGAAATCAATTTGACGCCTGCATCAGCGCAAGCCACTGCCTGGCTGAATGAAAACAACAAGGTCAAATTGGTGTGTATGCCTTCGCGCTCTAGTGTGGCAGCTGCTTGTATGCCTTCCCATGTGGCGGCAACCTTGATCAACACGCGTGCTTTGTCTATACCTGCAGCCTGGTAGAGGCCGATGATGCGCTGCGCACGCGCCACCGTGGCCTCGGTGTCAAAACTGTGTCTGGCATCGACTTCGGTAGAGACTCTGCCCGGGATCAATGCCAATATGCTGCAACCGAAACGCACCAGCAAATGGTCCATCACTAGGTCTAAGGGCGCGCCTTTATGTTTCGCGCGTGTGTCTTGCAGCAATTGCGCATAGGCAGGCATTTGCACGGCTTTGAGAATCAGCGAAGGATTGGTGGTGGCATCTTGCGGCTGAAACCGGCTGATTTGTTGAAAATCACCGGTGTCGGCCACCACGGTGGAATAAAGTTTTAACGCGTCCAATTGGTTCATGTCCTGATTATCGCCACGGTTGTCAACCAGGCTTACAGCAACCCATGCGCAGGACAAGCTACATTCCTACTTATGAAAAATGTTCTCGTTTTAGGTGGAAGCGGTTTTGTCGGCGGTCATGTGTGTGAGGCACTCAACCGCGCCGGTATCTCCATGACCGTGGTGACGCGACGCTTACCGGCGCGCTCGGTACAAATGTTGCCAAAGGTCACGGTGGTGCAAGCCGATGTGCATGATCCGCAAGCGCTTACAGCATTGATGCCCGGCCATGATGCGGTCATCAATCTGGTGGCCATACTGCATGGTGACCGCCACGCGTTTGACAAAGTGCATGTGCAATTGCCGCGTCAAATTGCACATGCGTGTGTGCAAACCGGCGTCAAACGCATGCTGCACGTCAGTGCACTCGGTGCCGACCAACACGGCCCGTCCTTGTACCAACGCAGCAAAGCGCAAGGCGAAGCT
>CANHLD010000071.1 GCA_947461325.1 Comamonadaceae bacterium | reverse complement strand
TGTTTCGCCTGCTTCAACTTTTCCGCCCGGAAATTCCCAATGACCTGCATAGGCTTTTCCTAGCGGGCGGGTAGTCAATAAAAAACGGCCATCCGCTTGAAACAACACACCGACAGCCACTTGGGTCAATGCGCGGTGATCACCGCCTGAGCGCGGTTCGCTGGCATCGACCACACGCACTGTGGGCTCAGTCATAGCCCAGAGGCACCCAAACGCCCGGCGAAATCACGCGCGAACTGGTAGGCCACGCGACCGCTGCGTGAACCGCGCTCCAGTGCCCACACCAGCGATTCGGGATGTGCTTGGGCACGCAAATTGGACGGAACCTTGAGCGAAGCCAGCCACTGATCGACGATATGTAAATATTCTTCCTGGCTGAACGGGTAAAAACTCACCCACAAACCGAAACGCTCAGACAGAGAAATTTTTTCTTCAATGACTTCGCCCGGATGAACTTCGCCGTCCTCTGTGTGCGTGTAACTCAGGTTGTCCTTCATGTACTCGGGCAACAAATGGCGGCGGTTACTGGTGGCATAAATCAAGACATTGGCCGATGCTGCGGCGACTGTGCCGTCGAGTATGGACTTGAGCGCTTTGTAGCCCGGTTCGCCTTCGTCAAAACTCAAGTCATCGCAAAAGATGATGAATTTCTCGGGGCGGTCAGCCACCACTTCAATAATGTCCGGCAGGTCCACCATGTCTTGCTTGTCCACCTCAATCAAGCGCAAACCACGCGAAGCGTAGGTGTTCAAACAGGCTTTGACCAAGGAAGATTTTCCAGTGCCGCGCGCCCCGGTCAGCAACACATTGTTGGCAGGTTTGCCTTCAATGAACTGTAAGGTATTGCGCTGGATTTTTTCTTTTTGCTGGTCGATTTCTTTCAAATCGTCCAAAGACATTTGTCCGATATGACGTACCGGTTCGAGCACACCGTGGCCGCTACTGCGTTTGCGGTAGCGAAACGCAATCGCTGCTTTCCAATCAGGCGCATGCAAAGGCTGCGGCAGTATGAGTTCTATGCGTGCCATCAACAACTCGGCGCGGTGCAACATGCGGTCAAGGGCTTCGTTCATGCTCAGCTGCGGTAATCTGCGTTGATGGTGACGTACTCATGGCTCAGGTCACAGGTCCAGACTTGGTCATGTGCTTGACCACGACCGAGTAAAACGCGCACCGTGATTTCGTCTTGCTTCATGACACGCTGCCCGTCTTCTTCTTTGTAATCAGGATGGCGTCCGCCACGCGTGGCCACATGCACATCGTCCAAATACAAATCAATCAGACTTTGGTCTAAGTCTGCGATGCCTGCATATCCAACCGCGGCCAGGATGCGGCCGAGATTCGGGTCGCTGGCAAAAAAAGCGGTTTTCACCAAAGGCGAATGCGCAATCGCATAAGCCACTTGACGGCATTCAGCAGCGCCGCGTCCGGCTTCAATGCTGACCGTGATGAACTTGGTCGCGCCTTCGCCGTCACGCACAATCGCCTGCGCCAGCCAACGCGCCACTTCTAACAAATGTTGCTTCAAGGATTGAGCGCTTGCGCTCTCCCAACCGTCGACAACCGTATTTCCTGCTTGCCCGCTAGCCATGACCACGAACGAGTCATTGGTGGATGTATCGCCGTCAATGCTGATGCGGTTGAATGAGGCTTCAGCCAATTCATGCGCCAAGGCATTCATCAGTTTCGGATCAATCGCGGCATCGGTGGCCATGAAGCCCAACATGGTCGCCATGTTCGGGCGGATCATGCCAGCGCCTTTGGAGATACCGGTGATGGTGACGGTTTTGCCGTCCATATCGAATTGACGGCTGATGGCTTTGGGCAAAGTGTCTGTGGTCATGATGGCTTGTGAAGCCAAGGTCCAGTTATTCGCCGTGCTGGCAGCCAACGCCTTAGGCAGTCCGTCGACAATGCGTTGAACAGGCAGCGGTTCCATGATGACGCCGGTAGAAAACGGCAGCACCTGTTGAGGCTTGATGCCTAATTGCGTCGCCACTGATTCGCAAACCGCAAACGCATTTTGCAATCCGCTCTCTCCGGTACCCGCGTTAGCGACGCCGGTGTTGATCACCAAGGCACGAATGCCGGTGCCTGAAGCCAAATGCTGTTTGCACAATTGCACCGGTGCCGCGCAAAAACGGTTTTGCGTGAATACGGCGCCGACAGAGGTGCCCGGCTCCAGTGTGATGACGGTCAGGTCTTTGCGGTTGGCTTTGCGCACGCCGGCTTCGGTGATGCCGATGGACACACCGGCGACTGCATGCAAATCTTCAGGGCGAGCTACGTGTAGGTGTACTGCCATGGTTCAGACCAATTTGCCGTGGCATTGTTTGTATTTTTTACCACTTCCGCAGGGACAAGGTTCGTTGCGGCCAACGGCTGCAACTTGCTCACCTGCAGACGCGCCGGTAGCGCCAAACAGTTGGGCTTGACCTGTTTCATCTGGGGCTGAATAGGTGAGATTAGTGACAGTGTCAGCGCGTTGCTCAATGGCTTGTGCAGCGTCTTCCACTTGGCTGACGGTGTCAATTTGCACCGTCATCAAAATGCGGGTCACTTCATTCTTCACCATGTCCAGCAATTGACCGAACAACTCGAATGCTTCGCGCTTGTATTCCTGCTTGGGTTGCTTTTGCGCATAGCCGCGCAAATGTATGCCTTGGCGCAAATAGTCCAGAGAGGACAAATGTTCACGCCAATGGCTGTCTATGTTTTGCAGCAGCACGGCACGCATGAAAGGCGTGAATTGCTCGACGCCCACTGAATTGATTTTGCTCTCGAATGCATCATGCGCTGCTTGAACCACCATCTGCAAAATATCTTCGTCGGTGATAGCTTGCGCTTTTTCTATGTGTTGGGTCAATGGCAAATCGATATGCCATTCGTTGTGCAACACATTTTGCAAACTGGCAATATCCCATTGTTCTTCTACGGATTCCTCGGGGACAAACTGGCGCACCAAGTCTTGAAAACAACCTTCACGCAAACTGGCAATTTGCGCGGTCAACACACTGGCGTCCAAGATATCGTTGCGTTGCTGGTAAATGACTTTGCGCTGGTCGTTGGACACATCGTCGTATTCAAGCAATTGTTTGCGGATGTCGAAGTTTCGCGCTTCGACTTTGCGCTGCGCACTTTCAATGCTTCGCGAGACCATGCCTGCTTCTATGGCTTCACCCTCAGGCATTTTCAAACGGTCCATGATGGCTTTGACCCGTTCACCCGCGAAAATGCGCATCAAAGAATCGTCAAGACTGAGGTAAAAACGCGAAGAACCCGGGTCACCCTGGCGGCCTGAGCGACCACGCAATTGGTTGTCAATGCGGCGTGATTCGTGGCGCTCGGTGGCGATGATGCGCAAACCGCCGACAGATTTCACAAACTCATGGTCTTTGGCCCAAGCCTCACGCAACTGCAATGCTTTGGCTGCTTTGTCACTGTCGCTCAAACTCTCATCGGCCATCAATTTATCAACGTCTTTTTCTACGTTACCACCCAACACAATGTCCGTTCCGCGACCGGCCATGTTGGTGGCGATGGTGATGGATTTGGGTGCGCCAGCTTGCGCGACGATGTCCGCTTCGCTGGCGTGTTGTTTGGCGTTGAGCACCTGGTGCTTCAAGCCCGCCTTGTCCAACATGCCCGAGAGTAATTCTGACAACTCAATCGACGTGGTTCCCACCAGCACAGGTTGAGCGCGTCCATGACACTCAATGATGTCGTCTATGGCCGCTTTGTATTTTTCTTCTGTGGTTTTGTAAACCCGATCCAACTGATCATCACGCAAGCTTTGTTTGTTGGGCGGAATGATGACAGTTTCTAAACCGTAAATTTCCTGAAACTCATAAGCCTCGGTGTCCGCGGTGCCGGTCATGCCGCTCAATTTTTCATACAAGCGGAAATAATTTTGGAATGTGATGGACGCCATGGTCTGGTTTTCTGCCTGGATTGGCACACCTTCTTTGGCTTCAACCGCTTGGTGCAAACCGTCACTCCAGCGCCGACCCGACATCAGTCGACCGGTGAACTCGTCCACAATCACAATTTCACCGTTTTGATTCACGTAATGCTGGTCAAGGTGGTACAGATGCTGTGCACGCAATGCGGCATACAAATGGTGAACCAAGCCTATGTGTGACGGGTCATACAAAGACGCGCCTGCGGGCAACAAACCCATGTCTGACAGAATTTTTTCAGCCTTCTCATGACCGAGCTCGGTCAAATAGACCTGATGTGATTTCTCGTCGAGAGTGAAGTCCCCGGGTGTGATGACGCCCTCGCCGGTACGCAAATCCATCTCGCCTTCCTGGCGTGTGAGATGCGGCACCACCTTGTTCATGGCCAGATAGGTTTGCGTGTGGTCCTCGGCTTGACCACTGATGATCAAAGGCGTGCGCGCCTCGTCAATCAAAATCGAGTCCACCTCGTCAACGATGGCGTAATTCAATTTGCGCTGTACTCGGTCAGCGGATTCATACACCATGTTGTCCCGAAGATAGTCAAAGCCATATTCGTTGTTGGTGCCATAAGTGATGTCGCTTTGGTAAGCAGTTTGTTTTTCTTCCCGGGTCAGTTGCGCGAGGTTGATGCCCACACTCAAGCCCAAAAAGTTGTAGAGCCTGCCCATCCATTGCGCATCCCGGCTTGCCAGGTAGTCATTGACTGTGACCACGTGCACTCCACGACCGCTCAATGCATTGAGGTAAACCGCCAGCGTTGCTGTGAGTGTTTTGCCCTCGCCCGTGCGCATTTCGGCAATCTTGCCTTGGTGCAATGCAATGCCGCCGAGCATTTGCACGTCAAAGTGACGCATTTTCATGCTGCGCTTAGAGCCTTCACGCACCACCGCAAAAGCTTCGGGCAACAAATCATCCAGACTTTCGCCTTGCAGGTGGCGTTGTTTGAATTCATCAGTTTTGGCTTTCAAAGCCTCATCGCTCAAGGACTCCAAAGGGATTTCCAAGGCATTGATGCGCTCTAGGGTTTTGCGGTAGGTCTTGAGCAGCCTGTCATTGCGGCTGCCGAAAATATAGGTCAGTGGATTGAAGGCCATGCTAGCTATTCGTCCATGCTTGGCCGGATGGCGGGCAATGGACGCTGGTTCCTTTGTAGAAGTTCGCCATTTTACCTGTGTGTGAGTCCATAATTCGGCATGACCCGACCTCCCCCAAGCAGTACAAAACATACCGGTGTGATGGATGCCATTGAGCAATCGGACACACTGGCCGGCATGCTTGCATTGCATCAGAAGTCCACGCTTTACCTGAGAGCAGTGGAATCCGTTTTGCCACCCGGCTTTTCACAGCAAATCAAGGCCGGGCCAATAGAAGACGATAGCTGGTGTCTGTTGGTTACGCACAATGCCGCCGCCGCTAAATTGCGCCAAATGTTGCCCTCACTCAGCGCCCATTTGCGAAGCAAGGGTCATAACGTGCAAACCATACGCATCAGGGTGATTTCACGCTGATTGAAGAAGAAAAAAGCCAGACCTCTTTGGAAGGTGCTGGCTTTTTAAATGGTGCCGATTATCGGATTCGAACTGATGACCTACCGCTTACAAGGCGGTTGCTCTACCAACTGAGCTAAATCGGCGATGCACGTATTCTACCCAAGGCCAGCAACTCAAACTGCACAACAGATTATTTAATGCGTTTGAGTTGCGGGCGTGTGGAACTCGGCGCAGCAGGCGCGGAAGTTTCATCCTTCGCGATGACCTGTTTGGCATTGTCCAAGTCTGCGGCAGATGGGGCGGGAAAAGCCATGCCCTGCCCGTTTTCGCGGGCGTAAATGGCCAGTACTCTGCCCATGGGAACCACAATTTCTCTGGCAACGCCGCCGAACCGCGCTTTGAACTCAATGAACTCGTTGCTCAGCTGCAAACCGCTGGTGGCATCGAAACTGACGTTGAGGACAATCTCTCCGTTGTTGACATAGTCACGCGGGACTTGAACCGTTTGATCAACCATGACAGCCACATAAGGTGTGTAGCCGTTATCGGTACACCATTGATGCAAAGCCCTGACAAGATAAGGGCGGGTTGATGTGGACTGGGAGATATTGATCATGCGAGTTATTTGCGCATCACCTTTTCAGAAGGCGTCAACGCCTCGATATAGGCAGGTCTGGAGAAAATACGTTCCGCGTATTTCAGCAAAGGAGCAGCATTCTTTGACAACTCGATGCCATAGTGATCCAAGCGCCACAGCAATGGCGCGATAGCCACATCAAGCATGGAGAAATTGTCGCCCAGCATGAATTTGTTTTTCAAAAACACGGGGGCGAGTTGAGTCAAACGGTCGCGAATATGAGCGCGGGCTTTCTCCAACACTTTCTCGTTGCTCTTTTGCACCCGCGACTCCAGTGAAGTCACATGGGTGAACAGTTCTTTTTCAAAGTTCAGTAAAAACAAACGAACCCGTGCACGGTCCACAGGGTCTCCGGGCATGAGTTGGGGATGCGGGAAACGCTCGTCAATGTACTCATTGATGATGTTGGATTCATACAAAATGAGATCGCGCTCAACCAAGATAGGCACTTGGCCGTAAGGATTCATCACATTGATGTCTTCTGGCTTGTTGTAGAGATCCACATCACGGATTTCAAAATCCATTCCCTTTTCAAACAACACGAAACGGCAACGGTGGGAAAAAGGACAAACTGTCCCAGAGTACAAGACCATCATGAGCGTGGCTCCTGAAATACAAAAGGTTTAACAGGCCCGGATAGGCCTATTGTAAAAACCCGCCAAAGCGGGTTGAAGCAGGTTCGCTTAGCGAATATCTTTCCAGAATGCGGCATTCAAACGCCAGGCAATGAACATGAAAATCAACAGAAAGATCATGACCCAGACACCGATTTTCACGCGTGTGCTTTGTGCTGGCTCTGACATCCATTGCATGTAGTTAACCAAATCGCCAACAGCCTCATCGTACTCTGTCAGGCTGAGCTTACCCGGTGAGATTTGTTTCCAGCCTTTGAAAACATGGGTTTCATGGCCGTGCGACTCAATAGTTTCATAAATCGGCTGGCGCTCGCCTTGCAATTCCCACAACACATGAGGCATACCCACATTGGGGAACACCAGGTTGTTCCAGCCAGTGGCCTTGGTTGGGTCTTTGTAATAGCTGCGCAAGTAGGTGAAGAGGTAATCAGCACCGGTGCCACCATGGCCTGAGCGTGAACGGGCAATCACCGTCAGATCGGGCGGGTTGCCGCCGAACCAGTCTTTACCTTGTTTCGGGTCCATGGCAATTTTCATGGTCTCACCGACTTTATCGGTGGTGAACAACAAGTTATCTTTGATCTGTTGCTCGGTCAATCCGATATCCGTCAAACGGTTAAAGCGCATGTACGCAGCGGCGTGGCAATTGAGACAGTAATTGACAAACAACTTGGCGCCGTTTTGCAGCGACCCCAAATCATTGAGCTTGTTAGGTGCCTTGTCCCAGGCGATGGTGTCGGTGTTTGCAAAAGCGGTCAAACTGGCAGCCAGGCTGATCAACACGCTGAGAATGATTTTTTTCATGGTTGTGTGCTCCGGGCTGTTTCAGTGTGCGGCAAAGTTGACGCGATCCGGTACAGGCTTGGTCTCACCAAGACGACTCCACCAAGGCATCAGCAGGAAAAAGCCGAAATAAAACAATGAACCAACCTGAGACACACGTTCACCGATGGCTGAAGGAGGTTGCATGCCTAAATAACCCAAGATGAAAAAGTCGATCACAAAAACAACGTAAAGGTATTTGTGCCAGTCAGGACGGTAACGGATAGATTTCACGGCGCAATTGTCCAACCAAGGCAGGAAGAACAAAATAATGACTGCTCCGCCCATGACGACCACGCCCCAGAATTTGGCGTCGATCGCCAGCATCAAACCGACCAGAACGACAGCGCCTCCAATGACAGCTGACTTCAACGTGCTGCTGATGGCCGCACGTGTTGCGCCCAAATACGCAGCGGCGATCACGCAGACGATGAGCGCATACATCATCTCACTGGTGATGGCACGCAGCATGGAGTAATAAGGGGTGAAATACCAAACAGGTGCGATATGCAAAGGTGTTTTCAGCGGATCGGCTGGAATGAAGTTGTTGTATTCCAAGAAGTAGCCGCCGAACTCAGGGGCGAAGAAGATGATGGCTGAGAACACCAGCAAAAAGCCCATCACACCCATGATGTCGTGCACGGTGTAGTAAGGGTGGAAAGGAATGCCGTCCAGTGGTTTACCGTTGGCATCTTTGGTAGCTTTAATTTCAATGCCGTCCGGGTTGTTGGAGCCAACTTCATGCAAAGCAATGATGTGCGCAACGACCAAGCCAAGCAAAACCAAAGGTACAGCAATCACGTGAAAGGCAAAAAAGCGGTTTAAGGTGGCGTCTCCGACCACATAGTCACCGCGGATCAGCAAAGCCAAATCTGGGCCGATGAACGGAATGGCTGAGAACAAATTCACAATGACCTGTGCGCCCCAATAGGACATTTGGCCCCAAGGCAGCAAATATCCCATGAAAGCCTCGCCCATCAAGGCCAGGAAAATCGCGCAACCGAACAGCCAGACCAATTCACGCGGCTTGCGGTAAGAGCCGTAAATCAGGCCGCGGAACATGTGCATGTAGACCACGATGA